>JAFVOG010000119.1 GCA_017505945.1 Clostridia bacterium | reverse complement strand
GCTACAGGCGCAGGTTATACGCCTACAAACAATAATAGGGTGGAGCGGGTGATGGGAATCGGACCCACGCAGCCAGCTTGGAAGGCTGGAATTCTACCATTGAACTACACCCGCATACGTTTTGTCGGTTTCGTATGAACAACGCTTGTATATAATAGCACTTAAAAAGAAAATTGTCAAACAAATTTTGCCGTTTTTTTCAAAAATTTTCCGCTTTTTTCAAATTATTTTCTTTTTTTCAAAAATGCGTAAAAAATTGTTGTTTTTTAACGAAATTGAGAAAAAACATACAAATTGCGTAAATATTCTTGCTATTTCAAAAAAATGTGTTATAATATATATTGTGTGTTAGCCTACGAGAAAAAAACGAAATCCAGAACGGAAGGCAAGTACCCAAGCGTATATGTTCAACACGCCAAGTAGGGGCATAAGCACCATTAAAAGCAAATCTCCGCGTTTGTATTTCATAACAAACATACAAACGTAAATGGTAATAGCTCCGCCAAGTAATCCCGTAATGAGTAGTTTCCCGATGGGCTTATCCGACTTCACGGGCGTAGGGGTTTTCTGCGCGGATTGTATAGCGAGTTCGTTTTCCGTTTCTTGTGTTTTTAACGTTTTTAAGAGCAAGAAAGCATAAAAATTGACGGCGAGAATATACGCAATCAGCAAAATATACAATATAATCATATCGTTAGTTTGCGCAAAATTCGTAAAAAATTACAGAGGTGTACATATGAAAAAAAGAGCATTAGTAAGTGTTTCCGACAAGACGGGTATCGTAGAGTTTTGTAAGCGTTTGATTGCTTGCGGTTACGAAATTATCTCTACTGGTGGTACGGCGAAAGCTTTGGAAACGGCAGGACTTCCCGTTATCGGTATTAGTGAACTCACGGGTTTCCCCGAATGCTTGGACGGGCGCGTAAAGACGTTACACCCCGTCGTGCACGCAGGGCTTTTGGCAATGCGTTCCAACCCCGACCATATGGCGCAAATTGAAAAGCTGGGCATTAATACGATTGATATCGTTGCAGTAAACTTGTATCCGTTTAAGGCAACCATTTCAAAACCTGGCGTATCCTTTGAAGATGCTGTGGAAAATATTGATATCGGCGGTCCTACAATGATTCGTGCGGCGGCGAAAAACTATCAAGACGTAGCCGTAGTCGTTGACCCTAAGGACTACGAACGAGTACTTTCCGAGTTGGAATCGGGCGAAATCACGTTGGATACCAAGAAATACTTGCAATATAAAGTATTTGCGCATACGGCGGTTTACGACAGTATGATTTCCAACTACCTTGCGGAAAAGTTGGATATTCGTTTCCCCGACAGCATTACGTTTGCGTACGAAAAAGCGCAAGATATGCGTTACGGCGAAAACCCTCATCAAGGCGCGTCGTATTATAGTGAAGAATTTATACGGGCAGGTTCGCTTTCCAAGGCAAAACAACTTTGGGGCAAGGAACTTTCCTACAATAATATTAACGACGCGAACGGTGCGTTGGAGCTTGTAAAAGAATTTGAAGAACCCTGCGTAGTGGCGTGTAAGCACGCAAACCCTTGTGGGGTAGGTACGGGCAAGAGTATTTACGAAGCGTACGTAAAAGCATACGAATCCGACCCTGTTTCCGTGTTTGGCGGAATTTTGGCGATTAACGGTCAAGTAGATGAGGCGACGGCGACGGAAATCAATAAAATCTTTATTGAAATCGTTATCGCGGAAAGCTATACGGACGGTGCGTTGGAAATTTTGAAAGGTAAAAAGAATATTCGTCTTTTGGAATTGCCCGATATCAAAGCCAAGAGAGAAAACTCGGCTTACGATATGAAGAAGGTATATGGCGGTTTGCTCGTGCAAGATTACGACAATTCGCTGTATAGAGATGAAAACGTTCGCGTGGTAACCAAGCGTGCACCTACGGAAGAAGAAATGAAAGCGTTGATGTTTAACTGGAAAGTGGTAAAGCACACCAAGTCCA
This sequence comes from Clostridia bacterium, assembly GCA_017505945.1. Lineage (GTDB taxonomy): Bacteria > Bacillota > Clostridia > Christensenellales > Borkfalkiaceae > Scatosoma. The sequence continues at coordinate 11,175 of JAFVOG010000119.1, read as the reverse complement.
ACGCAATCGTTGTGGGAAAAGCGGACCGTACGACGGGTATCGGTATGGGACAAACCAACCGTATTTGGGCAGCGCAACAAGCAATTGCACACGCAGGCGACGAAATTCAAGGCTCGGTTATGGCAAGCGATGCATTTTTCCCGTTCCCCGATTGCGTAGAAGAATGTGTAAAAGCAGGCATTACGGCAATCGTACAACCTGGCGGAAGTATTAAAGACCAACTTTCCATCGACGCTTGCGACGCCGCTGGTATCGCAATGATTTTTGTTGGGGAAAGACATTTCAAACACTAAAGAAAAAGCCTTTTGCACACCGTGCAAAAGGTTTTTAACGTATTTTTTGCGGTTTGACGAAATAGAAAATGCTTGTAAATACTTGCAAAATGTACATACTATATGTTATAATTATTTTATGGTATACTTAGTAGGAAAAAGTATTCAGCGAAGAGGCGAAGATGACGGAAGATATCGTAAGACAAATAGCAGAAGCAGAAGACGTGGCCGTGCGACGCAAACAAGAAGCCGAAGAACAGGCGAAAAGCGTGATTGCAAATGCGGAAGAACGTGCGGTGCAAACGTTGCGTAGTGCAGAAGAAGTTTGCAAGGCGTTTGAAGATTCGCAACTGAAAACGGCGCGCGCCCAGGCGGACGAACAAACGGCAAAAACGCTTGCCGAGGCACAAAGTTCGGCAAAAGTGTACTGCTCAAAAGCCTTGGAAAAGGCGGAACCTTGCGTAATGGAGATTGTAGGGAGGATTTTGCGTGGCGATTGCTGAGATGCGCAAACTTCATCTTATCGCGATGTCCTACGACAAAGACGCGATATTAAACGCGATGCAGCGCACGGGTGCTGTTGAAGTCGTTTTACACACAGACACGGAAAATACCGCCGTGCCTGCGTTTTGCGTGGAAGAGAATAAAGAATATTTGTCGTCGGTAGAAAGCGCGCTTTGTGCGCTTTGTTCAAAAGTAGATGAATATGAAAAGGAACGCAAAATAAAATCGGACGTAACCAAGGACGGATTCGACGTGACCTACGACGAATTTATTACGGCTACGTCGCAAAAAGAAAGATGTGAAAAAGCCGTTCAAGACGTTTCGGCTCTGCTGGATGCGAGAAGACGTTTACAATCGGAGCTTTCTACGATAAGAAAAGCGCAAAAAGAAGCAAGCGCGTATGCTGGTTTAACGGAGCCGTTTGTTCGTTGGAAAGATACGGCAAAGGTGAGTGTTCGTTTGGGGCTTGTTTCTCCGCAAAACGTGGAAAAATTAGAAGGAGCGTTAAAGGATAACGAACTGGTCGTTTTAGAAACGTTGTCTTCAACCAACGAATACGTTATAGTTGCAATCTATGCGCATAAATCGGTTTTAGAAGAAACGGAGACGGCGCTTGTAAGCGTAGGGTTTGTAAGACAGCCTTACGGCGACGTGGAGAAATCAGGACGAGATATCTATCAAGAAACGGTACAAGAAGAAAAACGCATTATCGGCTTGTTAGAGAAAAACGAAGAAGATATGTATGCGTTGCGTACGGAAATTCGTCCATTAAAAGTGTATGCCGAATATTTAACGTTCGCATTAGAAAAGGAAGAAGTTTCCGAAAAATTGCGGGTAACGAAACGCACGTTTTTATTAGAGGCGTACGTGCCGAAGTTTGAAGAAGAACGGGTGCAAGCGGTAATCCGTGAAACGGCGAAGGCGTCCTACGTTGCGTTTAGTGACCCTACGGAAGAAGAAAATCCGCCTACGTTACTTCGTAATAATACGGTAGTTGGTGCATTTGAAGGCATTACGAATATGTATTCTCCACCACATTATCGGGAATTTGACCCCAATGCGGTAATGGGATTCTTTTACAGCATATTTATGGGCTTTATCATAGGCGATGCGGGTTACGGCTTGCTGATGGCTCTTGTGGGTGGCTGGATATGGTGGAAAAACAGGAAACGTCCTACGGGATTTTCCCGCCTTGCAGGGTCGTTTGGTTTTGGCGGTATATTTGCAATCGTTTGGGGATTACTGTTTAATTCCTTGTTCGGGTTTGCTATACTCCCTAAAACGGTAATGCCAAATCCACAAGAAGATATGTGGTCGCTGGTAGGAATTGCCGTTCCCAGCGTGCTTATTATCAGTATGTTCATCGGTCTATTCCAAATTTTCGTCGGCTACGTTTGCAAGGCGATACAGGAATGGAGAAGGGGAAACGTTGCGGACGCTCTCTGTGACGGCGCGGTATGGGCAGTGTTTACAGTAGGCGTTGCGCTTGCGATACTCGGTTTTGTTTCCGAAGCAAACTTGCCAAAACTTGCCTTAGTCGGCGGAATTATGGCAGGCGGAGCGTTGGTACTTGCAATGCTTACGGCGGGACGTAAAGAAAAGTTTTTTGGAAAATTCACCAAAGGTTTTGGCGCTGCGTACGGCGTAATCAATTTTGCATCGGATATTTTAAGTTACGCAAGATTGTACGGCTTAATGCTTTCGGGTGCGGTAATCGCGTCGATTGTTTCTCAATACGGCGGTGGATTCGTGGCAAGCGGTAACCCTATAATTATCGTCTTGGGCGTACTGCTTTTGGTCGTAGGACACGGGTTTAACTTAGTGATGAATTTGTTGGGTGCGTATATCCACGACGCGCGTTTACAATACGTCGAATTTTACGGTAGATTTTACGAAGGGGACGGAACGCTGTTTGCGCCACTTGGCTCTAAACGTAAGTACGTATATCTGCTCCCTGCGGAAAATAATAAAACATTATAATATAAAAAGAAAATCGGAGGATTTTAATTATGGGACAAACAATTGCTTTAATCGGTATCGCGGTTTGCGTGTTACTTTGTGGCGTTGGTTCGTGTATCGGCCTTTTCAAGACGAGTTCGGCTGCTGCGGGCGTTTTAGGCGAAGACCCTAAAAAGTTCGGTAAAGTTATGGTGCTCGTGTTGCTCCCTGCTACGCAAGGTATTTACGGGTTTATTATCGGTATTATTGCGTCAGGCTCGGTGGCAGGTATCACGTCGGCTGCACAAGGCGGTCTGATGCTCGGCGCGGTACTGCTTATGGCGATTTCCGGGTTGATTTCGGCAATTTTCCAAGGTAAGGCGGCGGCAAACTGTATTTACGCGGTTGGCAAACAAGAATCGCTTTCCGGTAAGTTAATCGTGTATCCCGGTATGATTGAGTTCTATGCAATTTTGGGCTTGATTATTTCCATTATGTTTATCGCGTTGGTGTAAACGGCTAAACTATGAGTACGCAAAGTATAATCGACAAAATTAACAGCGATTCCCAAGCGGAAGTGGACGTAATTTTACGCGGAGCGCAAGAAAAATCGGACGCCATTTTGGCGTTGGCTACGCAAAAGGCGACGCAAATCCGTCAAGATACGGAAAAGGAAGTTGCGTTGCAAGTGAAAAGTATTCGTGAAAAGAAAGCCGCATCAGACCGTTTAGAAAGCGCGAAAATTCTCCTTGCACAAAAGCGTGAGGCGTTAAATTGCGTGTATAAAATGGCGCTTGACGAGTTGATTTCGCTTGGAAAAGAAGATACGTTGCGTATCGTTTCCACGCTTATCGAACGCCACGCGGAAGAAGGGGACGAATTGTATTTCGCTGAGAATTTCAAGTATGCGGACGAAGTGAAGATTTTGCCCGTGATTGCTAAGCGCGGTATAACAATTGCCAAAGAACGTTTGGCGTTGGACGGGGGCATACGACTCGTTGGGAAAACGGCGGATAAAGACTTATCCTACGGCGCGATTTTGAGCGCGGATAAGGAACGCTACCAAGCGGAAATCGCAAAATTATTATTTGGTTAAAACGGCTTATGTATTTAGATACGACGTACACGAACGGCGTAATTGCCGTCAAAGAAAAATCGTTATTAAAAGATAAAATTTTTCGTCTTTGCGAAGTGAGCGTTGACGAAGCTTTTCGTATGCTTTTGGAAAGCGGTTTTGGTGGTGCGGTTACGGATAACGTTTACGAATACGAAAAGCTTTTAACGGCGGAAACGGCGAGTCTGGACGAGTTTATACGCATATATGCTCCGTCCCAAGCCATGCAAGCGTATTTCTTATTACCGCGTGATTTTCACAATGCAAAGGCGTTTGTTAAGGCGAAATGCCTTGGGGAAAGCGCGGACAAAATGCTTGCGCCAAGCGGTATGTTTTCGGTGGAAGATATCCAGCTGTGCGTAATGGAAAACGCCTACGCAAAAGTAGATGCCGTACCCGAGCTTGTCAAGGCTTGTAAGGAAAGTACAATGCTTTTGGAAACGGACGTGAACGGCGCAGATATCGGCAGTATTTTTGAAAAATGCTTGTACGAAGCGCTTGTTCGTGTAGTGAAGAAAAATCGTGCCTTGCGCGAATTGCTTTCGGCGAAAATCGATATGACCAACGTTTTAACCGCATTACGAAGTGGCGACGAAAACGTGGCGGAAACACAATATTTGTCCGGCGGTAAACTGTCTAAAAAACGCGTGCTGGCACTTTGCACAGGCGATTTAGAAAAGATGCGTTTGCAATTCGGCGAGGAGTGGAAAGAGTTTATTTCCTTATGCTTAGATGCAAAAGAAAAAGGAGTGCCGTTTACGCAAGCGGAAAAATACCGCGACGGGCACGACGTGATAAGCTTGGAAAAACGTAAATTCGAGCTTGTAAAAGGCGAACCGTTTTTGTATTATGTTTACAGTAAAAAGGCGGATATTGCAAACGTCCGTATCGTGCTTGCTTGTCTTATGGCTGGGTTGGACGAAATGCAAATTAAAAACCGTTTGAGAAAATAGGAGAGCGCGTTATGACAGGAAAAACGGCAATCGTCGGTAACGGCGACGGTATTATGGTTTTCAAAGCGGCAGGGGTAGCAACCTTTCCCGTAGAAGACGAAAAGAAAGCCGAGGATACCGTGCGAAAAATAGCAAAAGATTACCAAATTATTTTCATAACGGAAGATTTGGCAAAAAACTTGCGGGATTTTTTGAAACGGTTTGATGAAGAAGCGTATCCCGTTATCGTAAGTATTCCCAACTCGGTGGGGAGCGAAGGGTACGGAATGAACGTATTAAAAACGGCAATGGAGCGCGCTTTGGGCGTAGATATATTGTTTAACAATTGAGAGGAATATAATGACAGGACAGACAGTAAAAATTTCAGGACCTTTAATTATTGCAGAGGGTATGGCGGATGCCAAACTGTACGACGTTGTGCGCGTGTCCGAGAAGGGGCTTATCGGTGAAATTATCGAACTTCGTGGCGACAAGGCATCGATTCAGGTCTATGAAGAGACGGCAGGTTTAATGCCTGGTGAAGACGTGTTTTCCACGGGTGAACCACTTTCGGCGGAACTTGCGCCCGGTCTTATTACGGGGATTTTCGACGGAATTCAACGTCCGCTTACGACGCTGTATTTTCAATATGGAGACCGTATTTCACGCGGTGTTTCCGTCAATAACCTGGATAGGCAAAAGAAATGGAAGTTTATCCCTTGTGTAAAGGTGGGAGATAACGTAAAGGTGGGCGACGTGTTAGGCACCGTCAACGAAACGGAAATTGTCGAACACCGCATTTTAGTTCCCCAAGGGGCGGAAGGCAGAGTTTTATCTATCCAAGAAGGGGAATATACCATTGAAGAAACGGTTGCGGAAATTCAAACGTAAAAAGGAAAAACGCCCGTTTGTATGCTCCGTAAGTGGCCTGTCAGAAAGGGGAGACCGTATTTAGAAAAATTATCTCCCAACAAGCCTATGGTTACGGGACAGCGTGTAATTGATACGCTCGTCCCCATCGCTAAAGGGGGCGTTGCCTCCGTACCTGGTCCTTTTGGTAGCGGTAAAACGGTTGTGCAACATCAGCTTGCAAAATGGGCGGACGCAGATATTATCGTGTACGTGGGCTGTGGCGAACGCGGTAACGAAATGACGGACGTTCTTAACGAATTCCCCGAACTTAAAGACCCGAAAACGGGCGAACCTTTGATGAAGAGAACGGTGCTGATTGCCAACACTTCGGATATGCCCGTTGCCGCGCGTGAAGCGTCTATTTATACGGGGATTACCATTGCAGAATATTTCCGAGATATGGGTTATAACGTGGCTATTATGGCGGACTCTACGTCCCGTTGGGCGGAAGCGCTCCGTGAAATGAGTGGACGGTTAGAAGAAATGCCTGGCGACGAAGGGTATCCTGCATATCTTGCTTCGCGTTTGGCGGAATTTTACGAACGCGCAGGTATTGTAAAATTGCTCGGCTCGGAAGACCGTATGGGTTCGGTTACGGCTATCGGCGCGGTGTCCCCCCCTGGTGGGGATTTGAGTGAACCTGTTGCACAGGCTACGCTTCGTATTGTAAAGGTGTTCTGGGGGCTTTCGTCGGCTCTTGCGTATAAACGGCATTTCCCTGCCATTGACTGGCTGATTAGTTATTCGCTGTATGCGGATAAAATGAAGGATTGGTACGACGAAACGATAGGCAAGGATTTCTTAAAATACCGTCAATTTGTGATGACCGTTTTGCAAGAAGAAGCGGAACTGGACGAAATTGTACGTCTTGTCGGTATGGACGCGCTGTCGTCTAAGGACCGTCTTACAATGGAAACGGCGAAAATTATCCGTGAGGACTATTTGCACCAAAACGCTTTCCACGAAGTGGATACGTACACGTCTATGCAAAAGCAGTTTATGATGTTGAAACTCATATACGAGTTTCACCGCCTTGCTTTGGAAGCGGTAGAGGCGTATGCCGATTTGAACGACGTTTTGGCTTGTCCTTGTAAAGAAAGAATAGGCCGTGCAAAATACATTGAAGAGAGCGAAATGTCGCAGTTCGACAGTATTTTGTCGGAAATGAAATCGGAGCTTAAAGCGGTTGCCGAAGGAGGGGAAGAATATGTTTAAGGAATATAAAACCGTCCGTGAAGTGGTAGGTCCGCTTATGGTGGTAGAAGGCGTAGAAGGCGTTGCGTATAACGAGCTTGTGCAAATCGTGAATACGAATGGCGAACTGCGCTATGGGAAAGTGTTGGAAATCAACCGCGACAAAGCGGTAGTACAACTCTTTGAAAATTCCCAAGGTCTGCAAATTTCAGGGGCAAAAGTACGCTTTTTAGGACATAGTCAGCGCCTTGCCGTATCCGTAGATATGCTTGGACGCGTGTTCGACGGTATGGGTAATCCTCGTGACGGTGGAGAACCGATTATCCCCGAAAAGATGATGGATATCAACGGCGAGCCAATTAACCCTGCCGCACGCGACTATCCTAACGAGTTTATCCAAACGGGTGTTTCCGCAATCGACGGGCTGAACACGCTTGTCCGCGGACAAAAACTTCCCGTGTTTTCGATGAGCGGTTTACCTCATGCCGAGCTTGCCGCACAAATTGCCCGTCAAGCCAAGGTAAGAGGGGATAACAGTAAGTTTGCCGTTGTGTTTGCGGCAATCGGGATTACGTTTGAAGAAGCGCAATATTTTGTGGACGATTTCAAGCGTACGGGCGCAATTGAACGTACGGTACTGTTTACTAACCTTGCAAACGACCCTGCGGTAGAACGTATTGCAACGCCCCGTTTGGCACTTACCTGTGCCGAATATTTGGCGTTTGAAAAGGGTATGCACGTGCTCGTTATTATGACGGATATCACCAACTATGCAGAAGCGCTTCGTGAAGTCTCTGCTGCGCGTAGAGAAGTGCCTGGCCGTCGTGGGTATCCTGGGTATTTATATACCGACCTTGCAGGTATGTACGAACGTGCAGGGCGCATACGTGGAAAAGAAGGTTCGATTACGCAAATTCCCATTTTAACAATGCCCGAAGACGATAAAACGCATCCTATTCCCGACTTGACGGGTTATATCACGGAAGGACAAATTATTTTGTCTCGTGATTTGTATAAACGCGGTGTAAATCCGCCCATCGACGTATTGCCGTCCCTTTCCCGTTTGAAGGATAAAGGTATCGGTAAAAATAAGACAAGAGAAGACCACGCGGACACGATGAACCAGCTGTTTTCGGCGTATGCACGCGGTAAAGAAGCGAAAGAACTTTCGGCTATTTTGGGCGAATCTGCGCTTTCCGACTCGGATAAACTCTTTGCTAAGTTTGCCGAAGCGTTTGAAAAGGAATACGTCAACCAAGGTTTTGAACGGGATAGAACGATTGAAGAAACGTTGGATTTGGGGTGGAAATTACTCCGTATCTTACCCAAGAGCGAGTTGAAGCGTATCCGCACGGAATATATCGACAAATATTTGGGAGTTGATGATTGATGGCAAGGTTGAACGTAAATCCAACCCGTATGGAGCTGAAAAAGCTGAAAGGTCGGCTTGCCACGGCAACGCGCGGTCACAAACTTTTGAAGGACAAATCGGACGAAATGATACGCCGTTTCACGATTATTTTGCGTGAAACGAAATCGCTTCGCGAAGAAGTGGAACAACGTCTTGCGGAAATTTTGAAACAATTTTCCGTGGCGCGTTCACTTACCAGCCCCTTTGAGATGGAAACGGCGTTTGCTATGCCGTCCGCAAAGGTAGAGCTCACTTGTGAAACGGAAAGCATTATGGGCGTTGACGTACCGAAAATTACGGTTAACGATAAAAAGAAAACAAATGCATTGCCGTATGCGTTTGCGGAAATTACGGGTGAGGCGGACTATTCGGTGGCGCAGGCGACGGAGCTTTTACCTGTGATGATTCGCTTAGCGCAAAAAGAAAAAGCGGTGCGGATGTTGGCGGAAGAAATAGAAAGGAATAAGCGCCGTGTCAATGCTCTGGAATACGTGATGATTCCGCAACTGGAAGAAACGATTAAATATATCAAAGATAAACTTGCGGAAAACGAACGTGCAAGCGTCGTACGTCTGATGAAGGTGAAAGCGAACGGCTAACGCCAAGCAGGTTTTTACTATGGTTAAAGTTATTGAGGTAAAGACAAAAAAAGAAAGAAAGGAATTTGTAGAATTTCCGTTGCGTTTATATAAGGGAAATCCCTATTTCGTGCCACCCTTATATATGGACGAAATGGCGCTGTTTACCGATAAAAATATCTATAATAAAACGTGCAAATCGGCGTTTTTCCTGGCGGTGAAAGACGGCAAGACGGTAGGACGTATCCAAGCGATTATTCAATATCAATATAATGATATTCATAATACAAAACAGGTGCGTTTTACCCGTTTCGACTCGCTCGACGACGTGGAAATAGCAACGGCTCTGTTTACGGCGGTGGAAAATTTTGCCAAAGCCAACGGCATGGAAGAAGTGGTAGGTCCGCTTGGTTACAGCGATTTAGAACGCGAAGGTTTGCTAATTGAAGGGTTTGACTATCTTTCTACGTTTGAAGAACAGTACAATTATCCGTACTACGCTTCGCTCATTGAGGCGAACGGCTATCAAAAGGACGTGGACTGGGTAGAATCGCGCCTGTTTAAGAGTAAACAACAGGACGAACGATTGCAAAAGTTTGCCCAACGCGCGTTGGAAAGATATCATTTACATATCGGCGGAGAAAACTTAGGGAAAGCTAAATTCATAAAACGCTACGCAAAGGGGATATTCGATTGTATTGACGAGTGCTATAAGGATTTGTATGGCGTAGTGCCCTTTACTCCTGAAATGATGAAACAAATGATAGACCAGTTTATGCTTATCGTCAATCGTCGGTACGTCGTTGCGATTTGCGACGAAAATGAAACCGTCGTGGCGTTTGGACTGTGTTTGCCGGGTATCGGTCCTGCCGTGCAAAAATCGGGTGGGAGGCTCACGTTGCCTTGCCTTATCCGTTTGCTCCGTGCGGCGAAAAAACCTAAGAGTATCGATTTGGCACTGGTCGGCATTTTACCTAAATATAGAAAATCGGGTTTGAGCGCGTATATTATGACGAAGCTGAACGAGATGTTAAACGAACCGCACGTGGAATATTGCGAAACCAACTTGAATTTGGAAACGAACAATAATATCCAAACGCAGTGGAAAAATTTTGACCATATCCAACATAAACGCAGAAGAGCGTATAAGAAAAAAGTATAAGAAAACGCCCCGTTGCAAATTTGCAACGGGGCGTCGATTGTTACGTTATACTTGCGTGGGTTCGTCAAATTTATTTTCCAAGAATTTGGAAACGTCGTAGCCTTGACGATAAATGAGATAGGTAGTTACTTTCGGTGCGGTAAAGTCTTTAATCTTTACTTCTTCCAAAGCCCCTTCTTCCAGTTTATCCTTGATAAGCTTGTACGGTAAAAAAGAATAGCCTAACCCGTTTTCCAAATAGGGGATTAACTTCGAGGTGTTGTCCACGTCCAAACGGAAAACGTGGTTTTTCGGGAACAGTGAACGAATAAATACGCCTGCGTCCGATAGGGTTAAATCACACATCAAATAGGGGAGCTTGCAAAGTTGGTCTTTGGTGACGCCATCGGGGTGTTCGTTGTAGCCTTTACCACAAACAAGCGCAACCCTGTCCACGTCGTACACGTCGCACGCATACCCCAAACGTTTCAAAGGTACGGCGGAAAATACCATATCCAGCATATTGTCTTGTAACTGTTGGATTAAATCGAGAGAGTGCCCAAGCATAACCTTTACCGACGTTACGGTATTGTCTTTTAAGCACTCGTCCACAAGCGGTTTTACATATACTTCGTAGGTTGCATTAATAGCGCCTACCGAGAATTTTCTCGTGTGCGAAGACAGAGCGTTCATTTCTTCAATAGACGTGTCTTGCAATTCCAAAATACGTTCGGCATAGCGCAAGAAAATTTCGCCTGCCTCCGTTAATAATACCGTTTTGGAACCGCGCGAAAACAATTTCTTGCCTACTTCCTTTTCCAACTCGCTGATACGGTTGGTAACCGTCGATTGCGCGATACGGAGCTTTTCCGCGGCAAGCGTAAAGTTTTTTACTTTCGATAAAAATATAAATGTTTTAAGTTCTTCCGTATTCATAGAAAAAATTGATTGTCCTTATTCGTTTTATCTATTAAATCTATTATAAACGCTAATTTACAAAAAAGCAAGTACTTTATATAAAAAAATTAAAAATAACCGTGCTTTTTCGCTTGCGCATTTGACAAATACGAGAAAATACTATATAATAGTATAAATTTCAATGTATGCGGTGTGATATGGGTAAAATTACGGACGCGGTACTTCGCTTAAAAGAACAAATAAAAGACGGAAATCCGTTTG
>JAFVOG010000118.1 GCA_017505945.1 Clostridia bacterium | reverse complement strand
CGTAGGAATTTTAATGCTTGGTATGCTGTTTTTGGCAGGGATGAAAATTAAATATTTTCTTATGATTTTTTTGCCTGCGCTGTGCGCTGTGCCCGTGATGATTTTATTAGAACCGTACCGTCTTTCTCGTTTGAGTGCCTTTCTCGACCCGTGGGAAAATCCTAAGGGGGAAGGGTATCAGCTGATACAATCGCTATACGCGCTTGGCAACGGCGGTTGGTTTGGCACGGGATTTTTGCGTTCTCGGCAAAAATACCGTTTTTTGCCCTTTGCGGAAAGTGATTTTATCCTTGCAATCATAGGCGAAGAATTCGGTGCGATAGGGATGATTATCTTATTCGGGATAATGGCGTTTTTGACGTATAAAGGGATACGCGTGGCAAGACAGGCGGACGATTTCTTTTCCTTTTTGCTTGCGTCGGGCATAACGCTTGTATATGGGATACAATCGGTGTTAAACGCGCTTGTTGTAAGCGGTAGCATACCGCCGACGGGGTTGCCGTTGCCACTTATTAGTTCGGGGAACACTTCGCTAATTATTACGATGGCGTCGATGGGGGTGCTGTACGCTATTTCCAAACGCTCCGCAGTCCGCTTGGCGGGCACAAAAAAGGAGTATGGTACATACAATAAAGCATAAGGAGCTTTATCGTATGGATAAATACATTATTCAAGGCGGTACAAAACTTTACGGCCAAGTGCGCGCGCAAAGCGCGAAAAACGCGGTGTTGCCGTTGCTTGCCGGATGCGTTTTAACCGATGAAACAATCAAAATAAAAGACGTGCCTGCAATAGCAGACGTAGAAAATATGCTCCGCATTTTGGGGGAAGTGGGTTGTAAAATCGTCCGCCGAAAGGAGCATACGTTAATAGACAGTGCAAACGCAGTTTCCCACGAAATCCCACCGCGGCTCACGAAGGAACTGCGTTCTTCCGTTTTTATGCTCGGTTCGATACTCACGAGATTTCGCAAAGCGAAAATATCGTACCCTGGCGGTTGCGATATCGGGCTTAGACCTATCGACTTACATTTGTCGGGGCTTAGACGGTTAGGGGTAGAGATTACGGAAGAGGGCGGTTATATCGAGTGCCGTGCGGAAAAACTCGTTGGCGCGGAGATTTTGTTGGATTTTCCCAGTGTAGGAGCAACGGAAAATATTATTCTTGCCGCCGTAAAAGCAGAAGGGCGGACGGTTATCCGCAACGCCGCGAAAGAACCTGAAATCGTGGATTTACAAAATTTCCTAAACGCTATGGGCGCAAAAGTAAAAGGCGCAGGTGGCGGTACGGTGGTAATTGAGGGCGTGAAACGGTTGCACGGTGTAGAATATACGCCGATGAAAGACCGTATAGAAGTAGGGACGTACTTAATTGCGGCAGCGTCTTGCGGTGGCGAAATAGAAACGATAGGCGTTCCTGCGGAAAATATTACGGCACTTTTACATAAATTGCGTGAAAACGGTTGCCAAACGTATGTAAAAAATGATAAAATAATATTGCAAAGCAAAGGCGTATTAAAAAGCGTCAACTTGGTGGAAACGACTCCGTTCCCTGGTTTTCCTACTGATTTACAAGCGCAGTATTCCGCGCTTTGTACGACGGCAAAGGGTACGACGCTTGTCGTGGAAAACTTGTTTGAAACGCGATATAAATACGCAGGCGAACTCAAACGTATGGGTGCGGATATCACCGTTCGGGATAGGACGGCGGTTATTCGTGGCGTAGAGAAATTGCACGGAGCAAAGGTGGTTGCCGGGGATTTGCGCGGTGGCGCGGCGCTTGTGCTTGCGGGGTTGCAGGCGGACGGCGTCAGTGAAGTTGCCGACCTTTCGCATATAGACCGTGGCTACGAGGGTTTAGAATATAAACTTCGGCGTTTGGGTGCAAAAATTAAACGTGTACGTATTTAGAAACACGAAAGAGGAGGAAAAGCGTATGAAAGCGAAAAAAACGTTGGTTATCGTATTGACGACGTTGATATTTTTGTCTTGCTCTATACTCGGCTTTTCCGCGGTATTTCGTATTGATAGCGTGCAGGTAAATCCCGTAACCATTTCCGTTGTAGCCAAGACGGAAGCGGAACAGTTACAAGAAAGACTCGCTAAGGCATATAAGGCGGAAAGCACGTTTACGGTCACCGACGAAACGGCGCGTGAAATCGTGGACGAATTCCCGTACTTCCGTTTCGTTAGTTTCAAAAAAGCTTACCCCAACCGTATCGTCGTAGAAGTGGTTGAAGACGCGGAAGTGTATGCGGTATCTAACGGTAAAGACGGATACTATATTCTTAACGCGGAAGGCACGGTGCTTGGAGAACGTAGCCATTACTTGAACCGTTCGGACGTTACGGGTACGCAATATAACGTATTGTTGTCGGGTTTTACAGCAACGGGAATAAAAGGGGAAATGCTGGTTGGCGACGGAAATTTCTCCTATTTACTTGCCTTTTGTAAAAAGGCAGACGAACTGTTGGGCGGGATTCGTCGCAACGTACTTTATGCGGAAATCCAAGGCGGAATATCGCCGGAGACCGTCGTTTTGAAGATGGCTATGCGCGAAGGGGTAAACGTGTATTTGCGCAACCCGTCTCAACTATTAGAGGAAAAAACACAAGCGGTTATTGCGCAATATTTGTCTGCGGACGGCAAAGGTTTAACCGACCAACAACGTACGCGCGGTGCGCTTGTCGTATTCTCTACGGCAAACGAAGTAAAGTGCGTATATACCGACCAAGATATACCAAACGAATAAATGGATACCGCCTTTGTTTCAAGGGCGGTTCTTTATAGGATAAACGATATGAAAAGACAAATTGTAGTAGCATCGAACAATGCGCATAAACTGCGTGAAATGTCGGAAATCTTTACCGAATACGAGGTACTTTCTCAAAAACAAGCCGGTTTTTGCGAAGACGTAGAAGAAACAGGTACGACGTTTGCGGAAAACGCGTTAATCAAGGCTCGCGCCGTTTGTACCGCGCTTGGCCGTATTACCCTTGCGGACGATAGCGGACTTTGCGTGGACGCGCTGGACGGCAAGCCCGGCGTGTATAGCGCAAGATACGCGGGGGAACACGGCAACGACAAAGAAAACCGTGCTTTACTATTGAAAAATATGCAGGGCGTAACGGACAGGGGTGCGCACTTTACGTGTGCTTTGGCACTTGTAACCCCTGATGGACAAGAAATCGTCGTGGAAGGAAAAACGTTTGGTACGATATTGCACGAAGAACAGGGAACGGGCGGTTTTGGGTACGACCCGTTGTTTTTCAGTGAAGATTTGCAAACTTCGTTTGCATTAGCAACCCCACAAGAAAAAAACGCCGTTTCACACCGTTTCCGTGCATTGCAGGCCTTGCGTGAAAAATGCAAGGCATTGTTAGATTGATATGAAACGTATTATCGTCGTGTCCGATTCGCACGGGCGAAAGGAAAATATCCACGAATTGCGCGCACTGGTACAAGAAAACGACTATTTGATTCATTTGGGCGATGGTGCTACGGACGTTAGGGAACTGTTCAAAGAATTTCCCGAGAAGGTGCTCGTTTGTAGGGGAAATTGCGATTTTTCGTCGCCGTATCCCCAAGAAGGCGTTTTGGAAGTGGAATGGGTGCGTATTTTATACTGTCACGGACACACGTACGGCGTTAAAAGCGGTTTAGATAAGCTTGCCTATTCGGCACGGGAAAAGTCTTGCGACGTGGCGTTGTACGGGCATACGCACTGTGCGGATATTACCGAGCTTGGCGGTGTTACGCTGATAAACCCAGGGACAATGCAATTCCCGTTGGGTAAAGGCGGTGGCTATTGCTACTTAGTGGTACATAAGGACAAATGCACACCTGTGCTTGTAGGTGATAGATTACGCTAAATACTCCCCTGTGGAAATTCCGCAGGGGATTTTGTATAGGGCAGGTAAGCGTTAAAATGGGAAAAATACAAAAAAAACGTGATTTTTTTCGTTAGATTATTGACATTTGCTTATATTTATTATATAATAATAACTAATAGTAGATTTATACGGAAATTTTTGCCAACACGGGAGCAAATGTATGCGAAACGAAAGCGTTGCCATCTTGGATATCCGTTCTTTTGAGTTGACCTTTTTTCTCGGCTCGAAAGGCGTGAACGACACGTTTGTCTTTCACGGGAGCAATACACAACCGTACGACGGGTTTACCGCGGACGGGTTTTTAGGCGACGCGGAAAATTTGAAAAAGGCAATAGAACACGCGACAAGTTCGGTTTGTAAAAACTTCGACGGAGTAATTAAAGAGATATACGTCGGCGTGCCGTCTGCATTTGTCGAAGTGGTTACCAAAGGGCATACCATTTCTTTCCCGACTAAGCGTAAGCTTTGTAAGCAGGACGTACAAGCCTTGTATGAAAGCGGATTTAACGAACTGCTGGTCAACAAGCGCAATATTTACCGTTCTGCAATGTATTTCACGTTAGGGGATAGCCGTAAATATTACGACGTATCCGCTTTATACGGCGTACCGACGACGCTACTGCAAGGTGCGCTGTGTTACTATTTAATCGACGAAACGTTTGACGAAACGATAACCGAAATTTTGACGGGATTATCGTTTGATAGGATAACGTTTTTACCGTCGTCCTTAGCGCAAACGCGTTATCTTTTGTCCAAAAAACGCAAAGAAGGATACGCTGTGCTTTTAGACGTGGGATTTTTCTCGTCCACCATATCCGTTGTCTATGGCGACGGGATTGTTCACGAAGAAACGCTTGAATTCGGCGTGGCGGAAGTGCTTGTCGATATCGCGGAAAAGTTTGGCGTTTCCGAAGAAGTGGCAAGAGAAATTTTAGACGTGGCAAACGTCGCGGACGGGCTTGCGCCTGCCGATTTGCTTTGGACGAGAGAACGGGGGGATTGCTCCGTGCCCGTCAACGAAATTAACGCTGTTGTCAAGGACAGCTTGGACGTGCTTTGCGAAGGCGTGCAAACGTTTTTCCAAAAATACTACGAAGGTAAGGATAAAACAGTCTTTGCCGTAAACCCGATAAGCGTTACGGGCGAAGGTGCAGGGGCTATCAACGGCATTGCCGAACGCATAGCCAGTCGCTTGAACCATTTAACCGAATCGGTTTATCCCTGTCTGCCGTACTATGAAAAACCGAAATATTCTTCCCGTATATCCCTTCTGGATATGGCGCTTACAGGGCGCAAGAAAACGGGATTTTTACAATCAATATTTAGAAAACTCGGAGGAAAGTAATAATGAGTGATTTTTATAACGATACGTATTCGGCGCAAACCGTAATTGACGAACAAGTAAACAACCTTTCGGGGGTTGCAAAAATTAAAGTAATCGGCGTTGGTGGCGCAGGCAACAACGCAGTGGATAGATTGATTGAATCGGGCTTGCAAAGCGCGGAATTTATCGTAGTAAACACCGATAATCAAGCGTTGCTCCGTTCCAAGGCAAGCAAACGCGTACAAATCGGCGTGAAACTTACTAAGGGCTTGGGCGCAGGCGCAGACCCGTCGGTAGGTAGAGCCGCTGCGGAAGAAAACAAGGAAACGATACAAGAATTTTTGAAGGATACCGACTTGCTGTTTATCACGGCAGGTATGGGCGGTGGCACGGGTACGGGTGCATCTCCCGTCATTGCGAAAATCGCAAAAGAAATGAAAATTTTAACCGTTGCCGTCGTAACGTTGCCTTTCAATTTTGAAGCAAAACGTAGAATGGATAACGCGCTTGCAGGGATTGAAGAACTCCGCAAAGTGGTGGATTCCATCATCACGATTCCCAACGATAAAATTCGCGAAGTCGTACCTAAGGGAACGTCTTTTGCCGACTCTTTGAAAGTGGCGGACGAAGTACTCCGTCAAGGTATTCGCGGTATTGCGGAACTCATTGTAAAACCTTCGCTTATCAATTTAGACTTTGCGGACGTAAAGGCTACGTTAAAAGGCAGGGGCTTGGCGCATATGGGTATCGGCGTGGCTAAGGGTGAAAAACGCATTACCGAAGCGGTTAGAGGCGCGGTTTGCAGTCCCTTGCTCAATACGACGATTGAAGGCGCAAGCTCAGTTATTTTGAATATTATGGGCGGTAAAGACTTGTCTTTAGACGAAGTCGTTATGGCTGCTGACCTTGTAAGGGGTGTTATCGACTATTCTGCAAACGTTATTTTCGGTGCTTGCATCGACGAAAATATGTCCGACGAAGTGGAAGTTGTTATTATTGCAACGGGCTTTAACAACCAACAAATTATCGCGGAAGAATCGGCTGCGGCGTCTGCGCAACAAGCGTCGATTTTGGCAAAGAAAATTGAAATGGTCAATGCTGATGCTCCCACGTTTGCACCGCAACCTACGTATGCCGAGCCTACTCCCGTACAACCCGTAGCAGGGCAAACGCCTACGTTTGAACCAGGCGACCCTATGCCCGTAGCTCCCGTTGCGCCCGCGCAAGAACCTGCGCCCGAGCGTAAACGTCCGAGATTTGTTGATTTCTTTATGAAACGCAACGACAATAAATAAACGAAACGGAAATCCCCGCGCCAAACGGCGTGGGGATAATTTTATAACCAAAACGTATAACGGTATGCGCTTTTCCCTAAAAAATCGATAAATATATATTGTTTCCGCATAGTTGTCATAACTGTGTCGTATAATACATATCTTTACGTTATGGGCTTAAAAGGGTTAGAAAAGGTAAAAAATATATACTTTATCGGAATAGGCGGAGTGAGTATGAGTGCACTTGCTAAGCTTTGCTCTACGGTGGGATACTGCGTTTCGGGAAGCGATAAAACACGTGGTGAAAATATGAAATCGCTGTCCTATTTCGGAGTGGAAAGTTATGCGGGAAGTGATAAACTACGCAAGGAATTATTGCTTGCCGACGTCGTCGTATATACGGACGCCGTTCCACCGACGGACGAGGAATTGCAAGAGGTAAAACGGCTTGGAAAACGGTTGTATTCTCGTGCGGATTTTTTGTCCTTAGTTTGCCGTTCGTTTGATAACGTCGTGGCAATAGCCGGCAGTCACGGAAAGACCACTTGCACGTCTATGGTTGCGCACGTTTTTCGCAGTTTACAAACGCTGTTTACCGCGCATATCGGTGGCGAAGATTCGGATTTGGGCAACTTTTACTATACGGGAAAAGAATACTTTATTACCGAAGCGTGCGAATATAAAAAGAATTTTCTAAAACTTCAACCTAATCGTGCCGTAGTGCTAAATATTGATAAGGACCATATGGAGTGTTACGACGGCGTAAGCGATTTAACGGATGCGTTTTTACAGTATTGTAAGCAAGCGGATAGCGCTTTTGTTTGCGCAGACGACGAACGTTGTAAAACGCTTGGAAATTTTGTTTCGTTTGGGATAACGTCGCCTTTGTCGGATTATCGCGCGGTGGATATCCGTTCGGACGGGGAACGGTATTCGTTTACCGTGGAAGAATACGGTAGGGCAACTTGTCGGGTGCGATTAAGAGCGATAGGCAGGTGTAGTATTTATAATGCTTTGGCGGCTTACACGCTTGCGCGCTCGTTTGGTTTTGATGGCAAATCGGTGGCAAAAGGGTTGGAAAATTTTACGGCGGTAAAACGTCGGTTTGAAAAAATCGGCACGTTTCGCGGTGCGACTTGTATATGCGATTATGCGCATCACCCGAAGGAAATTGCGTCCACCGTACAAACGGCAAAGGGGATTTGTAAAGGACGGCTGTTCGTCGTGTTTCAACCGCATACCTATTCGCGGACGAAGTTATTGATGGACGAATTTGAAATTTCGCTTGGCAGTTTATCCGAACTTATGATTTATAAGACGTATCCTGCAAGGGAAGAATACGATGAAGAAGGAAGTGCGTTAACGCTTGCAAAACGTTTGGGCGCGCTGTATGCCGAAAATGCATACGTGTTGCGCACTTGGCTAAAAATGACGGTGCGTGAAGGGGATATCGTGCTCTTTTTAGGCGCAGGGGATTTGTACTTCGTCGCACAGCATATATTGCGGAGTTAATGCAAACGGGAAATCGGTTTTTTTCTATGAAAAAACATCGCGATTTTCCCGTTTTTTTTCGTCCAAAGTATTGCTTATTATAAAAATAAATGTTATAATATACAGTGATAGATTAGGAGGATTCATTCGTAATGAGTCAAGAAGAACAAAAAGCGAAAAGCAATAGAAGACGTCGTCGCTCGTCGTCCATTATAACGAAGGAAAGCGTATGCGCGGTGTTTGCCGTATTTTCGCTGTTGGCATTTTTAATTCTTTGCACCAACGACTTGCTGTTCGGTACAGTCGGCAGTGCAATTCACGGTTTTTTAACGGGTGTGTTCGGGTATATGGCATACCCCGTTTTGCTTGCCGTTTTTTATTTGTCTTTTATGGGCTTAATCGGCAAACGGTTGGTAAAAAACAGAAAGGCAGGCGCTTGTATCACGCTTACCGTCATTTGTATCGCGCTTATCGTACATAGTGCAATTACCTTTTCGTGGGATTTAGGGAGTGAGTATTTATCTAAATGTTTCCATGCTCCTACCTATGAAACGGGCGCGTTTATTACCGTTGTCGGCGTGGTAGGCGCGTTGCCTGTTTGGGGACTTGCCAAGCTTGTTACTATGGTTGGCGCGCTGATTATTTTTTCTGCGTTTACGTTATTGTTTGGGTACCTTTCCTATACGTCGATTCGTGGAAAAGTACAGGACGTAGAAAGGAAAACTAAAAAGGCAAAGAAAAAGGAAGACGAGGACGTGAATATCCCCGTCCAAATCCCCGTGACGAAACCGGCGCAACCGCAACAGCCTACGTACGGACAAGCGCCAGTGCAAATGTCGCAACAACCGTCCGTCGCGCTGGACGGAAAACAGGGTAGGGCATTTTCGCCTTTTGGGGGTACGGCTCCGCAACCTACGCCGTATGAAGGAATTCCTGCATCGATGGAAGAAAGACGCAAATTTTTATTTGAAAGAGACCCTGCACAGCAATTTCGCGATAATTTAATTTTCGACCCTAACGCAAGGGTAAACAACCGTCCCTCGTACGGTCAACCGCCCAGTGTCAGTTATACGGAGGCGTATCAAGATTCCGTAGAACGTCAGCCGACGCGTCCTGAAAAAATCGTTACGGATTATTCCGCACCGACCTATGTTCCTCCTGTGGAACGCGAAATCGCGCCTGCAACGCCAACACCTACGCCCACGCCGACGTTTACGCCTGTGGAAGATAGAGAAAGCGATTTGAGAGAACCCGTCGTACCCCAAGATAGCTACGCGCCGTCTCGGGACGAAATACGAGATTATCGTGACCGTGAAGAACGCGGTTATAACGATTTATTCCCTGAAGATTCGTCAAGGGTTTTGGACGTTTCGCGTGAGGAAAGAACGGAACGTTATTCCGAACGTTCGTATGAAGAATCGTCGAGAGAGGAAAGACGTTCGGGAATGGATATTTTTGATGAGGAAGAAGACAGCCCGTATTCGTTGCGTTCGGATTTTGGCGCGGATACGCGTAGAGATTCTTTGGATGATAGAACGGATAGGTCGTTTGATAGAGATAGGGACGAATTGTTTGTAGATAGGGGCAGAGACGACTTGCTTGGCTCGGATAGGGATTCGCGTGCATATAGCGAACCTTCCGTAACGCCTGTAACGCCCGTACAGCCCGTTCGTCCCGTACAAGCTGTACAACCCGTAGCGCCCACTCCACCGCCTGAACCGCCGAAACCGCGTATTATACGCCCGTACGTGCCTCCCCGCTTGGACGATTTTACCTGTACCGACGTACAAGTAATGCATGACCCCGAAGAAGAGGCGGAAATTAAAAATAACATTATAAACACACTTGCGGATTTCAAAATCAACGACGCTACCGTCGTTTCGACGACGCACGGGCCTACGGTTACCCGTTATAACGTGTCTATTCCAAGAGATATTTCACCGCAAAAAGTGCTTTCGCTTGACCAACGCATTGCAATGAGTTTGCATTCCAGTTTGATTAGCGTTTTGCCTAACTATGACAGCGGTACGATTAGTATAGAAGTTCCCAACAAAAACCGTCAATTCGTAAATTTGGGCAGTATGCTTTCGGGGGATACGTTCGTCAACGCAAAATCTTCGTCTTTGACGTTTGCAATGGGGAAAGACGTTTCCAACGCTAAAGTATATGGGGATTTCTCTAAAATGGTGCACTTGCTCGTTGCCGGTGGTACGGGCGGTGGTAAAAGTGTATTCTTGGGCGCAATGATTATGAGTTTGATTTATAAATACTCGCCCGAAGAACTCCGTTTGATTTTAATCGACCCGAAAAAGACGGAATTTTTGCTGTATTATAACTTGCCACATTTGATGATTAACGAAATTATTACCGACTCGAAAAAAACGGTGCGCGCGCTCAGTTGGGCGGAAGCGGAAATGAACAGACGGTACGATTTAATCAGCCAAATGACCAAATCGGGTAAGTTTGTGCAAAATATCGACCAGTATAACGCAAACGTTTCTAAGGAAAATAAAATTCCAAAGCTTGTCATTATTATCGACGAGCTTGCCGATTTGATGCTGACGAACGAACGCAAAGAAATAGAAGACAGAATTCAAAGCTTAACGCAAAAGGCGCGTGCCGCAGGGATTCACGTGGTCGTTGCTACGCAACGCCCGTCCACCAACGTCATTACGGGTGTTATTAAGACCAACTTGGTAACGCGTATTGCGTTCTCCGTGCCTACCGATATCGACTCGCGCGTTATTTTGGATAACTCGGGTGCGCAAAACCTTTGCGGTAAAGGGGATATGCTGTATTTTATTTCGGGTATGAAAACGCCTGTACGCGTGCAGAGCGCGTTTATTTCCAACGAAGAAGCACAGCTTATCGTAAACTATATCAAGGAAAACAACGAGGCGCATTACGACGAAGATGCGACGGCATACGTGAACGACGAACGCGGTGGTGGAGAAAGTGCTGTGGACGACGACGATTTCTCGCCCGTGTACGTGCAAGCGCTCCGTTACGTTATCGAAAGCAATACGGCGTCCATTTCCCTTGTGCAAAGAAAATGCTCCGTAGGCTATAATAAGGCGGGCAAGATTATCGACTGGATGGACAACCGTGGTTTCGTTACGCCTTTTGACGGGGCAAAGGCAAGAAAGGTACTGATTACCAAAGAACAGTTTGAAGAATTGTTTGGACCGTTCTAAAAAATATCGATTTTTATAAAAATTTTATAAAACAGGCGTACGGTTGTCATATTAAATGGGATATACTGTATGCGAAAGGATAAGATATGTTAGCAAGCAAACGCTTTGGCGTGGTATCACTCGGTTGCGATAAAAACCGAGTGGATACCGAAAAGCTGTTGGGGCTTATTCAAGAAAGGGGATACACGCTCACAAACGATTTATCCCAAGCCCAAATCGTGATTATCAATACTTGCGCGTTTTTGCAAACGGCTCGAGAAGAAGCGATACAAACGATTTTGGAATGTGCCGATTATAAGCGCAAAGGTTTGGAAAAAATAGTAGTAACGGGGTGCTTACCGCAAAAGTTTATCGGAGAATTATTTGAGCCGTTAACGGAAGCGGACGTCTTTTTAGGTATTAACGACTATCAACGCATTTTCGAGGCGTTAGAACAATCGTATGCAAAGGACGAAAGACAAAATTTCGTAGGGAAAGGCAACGACGAATACACTTTTACTCGCGTACTGACTACGGACGAACACGTGGCGTATTTAAAAATTGCGGACGGGTGCTATAATCATTGTACCTACTGTCTAATTCCAAAAATTCGTGGCAAATACCGTTCGTATTCTATGGACGATATTTTGACAGAGGCAAAAGAGCTTGGCGAAGTAGAAGAACTTATCGTAGTGGCGCAGGACACGACGCGTTACGGGGAAGACCTGTACGGAGAAAATAAGTTTGTAGAACTTTTACAAAAACTGTCGGCTTTGGAAAACGTGCATACGATACGGTTACTGTATTGTTATCCCGACGTAATAGACGATAAGCTTATAGATGAAATAGCCACCAACGACAAAATTTTGAAATATATCGATATTCCCTTGCAACACTCGGAAAACCGCGTGTTAAAGTTGATGAATCGAAAGGGGACGCGAGAAGGGTATTTACAGCTGATTAAAACGTTAAAAGCGCGAATTCCAGGCATTGCTATTCGTTCGACGTTTATCAGCGGTTTCCCTACGGAGACGGAAGAAGAATTTGAGAATATGCAAGCGTTTTTACGCGAGGCCGAATTTTTCAATTGCGGATTTTTTGCCTATTCGAGAGAGCCTGATACGGGCGCGTATAGGTTGCAACCCCAAATCCATCACGCTACGAAAAAACGGCGTGTTCGTGCACTGTATCAAACGCAAGCGGAAGTAATGAAAAAACAACTCGACACACTTGTTGGAAAACAAATTGAAGTACTTTGCGACGGGATTGATTATGAGAAAAGCTGTTTTGTTGGCAGGGCGTACTTTAACGCTCCCGATATCGACGGATGCGTGTATTTTAACGCGGGCGAAGCGATGCAAGGCAAACGCTATCTTGTAACGGTTGAACGTGTGGACGGCTATGATTTATACGGAAGAACGGAGGACTATGAAGTATGAATTTACCTAACAAAATCTCCTTGACGAGAATTTTAATGATACCTTTTTTTGTGACGGCATTTTTCTTAGACGGAGTGTTGCCGTATAACTATTTAATCTCGGCGGTTATCTTTGCGGTAGCGGCTTGTACCGACTTTGTGGACGGATATATCGCGCGCTCTCGCAATTTGATTACGAATATCGGCAAGTTTTTAGATTCGATTGCCGACAAAGTGCTGGTTGCTACGGCTATGATTGTTGTTTTGGCTACCAAAGACACGTTGTTTACGGTGTTTGGCGACGGGGCTAACGTAGCGTATATCGTTACTTGCGTTTGCATTTGCATAATTTTAGCAAGAGAATTTATCATCAGTGCATTCCGTCAAATCGCGGCGGCAAACGGTTTGGTTATGGCAGCGGAAAAGCTTGGGAAATACAAGGCGGCTTGTCAAGACGTTGCCCTGTTTATGATGTTGTTTGCAATCGATTTTACGGGTACGTTTGGAACGGTTGTGGCGTATATCGGCTTCGGATTGTTTGCCGTAGCAACCGTACTTACTATCGTATCGGGTGTTTCGTACGTGGCAAAAAATAAAAACGTATTAAAAGAAGATTAAGTAAGAGGTTTACGGATGAAAAACGCGTGTATTGTTTGGAAAAGCAATATTCAAGGGGGATTTGACTGTCAAATTGCCTCCGTTCGTTCCGCTTTTCAATCGGCTGGCTATTGCTTTGATGAATACCGTTTTATATCTTCCGTAAGCGAAATAACTCTATTAACGGCATTGCAAAACGTACTCCAAACGTATGAAAACGTGGTCGTGCTTTGTGAAATGGTGAACACGCAACGCGCAAAATCAGCTTTGAACGGAGTATTTGACGAGGCGAGTGCGCAAACGTCGGCTTGCGGAGTTGGCGTTTATATAAAGGGCAAACAAACGGCGTTTTTACTTGCTATGGACGATAGGCAATGGGGTGAAACGTATGCGAAAGAAGTATGCGTACCCCATTTACAACGAAAATATAACGTACGTATGCAAAGCACTGTGGTAAGAGCCATCGGCGCAAACGCACAGCACGTGGACGGACTGCTATCACAAATCCGTGCAATGGGACAAGGACAGGTGCTTTGTGAAAGAGAAAGAGCATACGGCGAAGACGTAATCAAACTCTTTTATGACGAAAATATTCCAAAGCGTTTGGCGGACGATGCTACGCGGACGCTCGTTGAAGGCTTAGGGGATAGCGTGTACGCGGTGGACGACGTAGGAATTGCTGAACAGCTTGTACGCTTGCTGGGCGTTCGCGGTAAAAAAATCAGCGTTGCCGAATCGTTTACGGGCGGAGGCGTGGCGAAAAGCATCGTAGGTGTATCGGGTGCAAGCGCGGTTTATTTTGAACCGCCGGTATTGGAATCGCAGCCATTTTGTTAAACTATTTCAGCGTCAGCCTTGCGGAATATGTTTCCGCTACCGCTGTTGG
>JAFVOG010000014.1 GCA_017505945.1 Clostridia bacterium | reverse complement strand
GATGGACGCGCGGACTGATGATGGCGTCCGTTATGGGCGTTTTAATGGGCAGAGAACTTTTGTAAAATAGAACGAAACCAACCGCCGTCCTTTTATGGGACGGCGGTAACGGTTTTTATCGACAAAATCGTACACGCGCGCATAAGGCGCGAATATATTTTATAATTATATTTTATAAAAAATTAAAAAAAATCGTAAAATTAAAAGGAAATCGGCAAATTTTTTCGTATATATATAGTGAAAGGGGAATACTAAGAAACAAAAAACGCCAAATGGTACGGTAAGACAGTTGCTTTGTGAACGGGAAAACGAGTATTTATCCCCCTTTGCGACGCAATCGAAAAATAGCTTGGGTAGGGAACGCCCCGAACCCGATTGCGATTTTCGCACCGTTTTTCAACGGGATAGGGATAGGATTATTTACAGTAATTCCTTTAAGCGTTTGAAAAATAAAACGCAGGTCTTTTTTGCGCCCGAGGGCGACCATTACATTACTCGTTTAACGCACACGTTGGACGTTTCGCAAATTGCCCGTTCCATAGCTCGTTCGTTATGCTTAAACGAGGATTTGGCGGAAGCAATCGCGCTGGGGCACGATTTGGGGCATACGCCGTTTGGGCACGTAGGCGAACGCGTGTTGGCTAAGCTGGCAAGCGGTGGATTTTTACACAACGAACAGTCCCTTCGCGTGGTGGATAGGATTGAAAAGGGCGGTAAAGGTTTGAACTTGACAAGCGAAGTACGCGACGGGATTTTGCAACACAAAAGTTCGGGAAGTCCTGCTACTTTGGAAGGACAAGCCGTATCGCTTGCGGATAGAATTGCGTATATCAACCACGATATTGAAGACGCGATTCGCGCAGGGATATTAAAAATAGACGATTTACCGTCGGAGTGCGTAAAGGTGTTGGGTGACCAAACCAAGACGCGTATCCATACCGCCATTTCGGATATTTACCAAACGTCGTTTAATAAGCCGTTCGTTCGTACGTCCAAGCGCGTGGAAGAAGCGATACGACAGCTTAGAGCGTTTATGTTTGAAAAGGTGTACGAAGTTGCGAACAAGTCCATACAGGAACGTTCCGAGCGGATGTTGACGCAATTATACGGATATTTTACCGCGCACGTGGAAAAGCTACCGCAATCGTATTTACGGCTTTTGGACGAAGACGGAAAAGAACGGGTAGTGTGCGATTATATTTCGGGGATGACGGACAAATACGCCATCAGCGTGTTTGAAAGTTTATTTATCCCCACGACGTTTTCTATTGGAGGCAATGCGTAGTGAGTAAAGGGTTTGATCCGCGCTTTATGCAGGAGCTCAAACAAAAGAACGATATCGTGGACGTAATCGGCAGTTACGTTTCGCTGGATAGGAAGGGGAACACCCATTGGGCGTGTTGCCCGTTTCATCACGAGCGCACGGCGTCCTTTGCCGTCAACCAAGCCGAACAGTTTTATCATTGTTTTGGTTGCGGTGTATCGGGCGACGTGGTGCGTTTCGTGCAAGAAATAGAATCCACCGATTTTATGGGCGCAGTGCGTATTTTGGCGGCGCGTGCAAAAATGGAAGTGCCTGAAAGCAATTTCGATACGGAAATTGCCATACAAAAGAAAAAACAACGCGATAAAATGGCGTCCATTATGCTGGATACCGCAAAGTTTTATTTGTCCAACTTATACAGTGGAGATAATAGGGCGCAAGCGCATTTACAGTATATCGCGGATAGGAAACTTTCGCCAACCACGGTAAAGAAATTTGGGCTTGGGGCGTCGCTGGATTTTTATTCCTTGCCCAATTATTTGGCTGGCAAAGGCTATACTCGGCAAGAACTGCTGGATAGCGGTGCGTTGGGCGAAGCGAAAAACGGAAAGCTTGTCGATTTTGAGGCAGGGCGTTTGATTTTCCCCATTATCAATTCGTACGACGAAGTCATTGCGTTTGGGGGTAGAGCGCTGGAAAAAACGGACTTTGCCAAATATAAAAACACGCGTGAAACGTTGCTTTTTAATAAGCGCAAAAACTTGTATAATATCAATCTATTGAAAAAGCTGAAACGCACGAAACCTATTACCGAAGTGATTATGGTAGAAGGGTATATGGATACCATTTCGCTATACCAAGCAGGGTTTGAAAACGTAGTGGCGTCTATGGGAACTTCGCTAACCACCGAGCAGGCACGGCTCGTTAAGCGGTACGCGGACACGGTGCTGATTAGCTACGACGGTGACTTTGCAGGGCAAAACGCCGATTTGCGTGGCTTGGAAATTTTGAAAGACGAATCTTTGCACGTGCGCGTCGTGCCTATGCCCGATGGGTTAGACCCCGACGACGTGGTAAAACAGGGCGCGCCTGCCTATCAAAAATGCTTGGATTCGGCAATGCCACTTATCGATTATAAGTTACACGCGATTGAACGCAAGTACGATTTATCCAAAACACAGGACAAGCGTAGATATACCGCCGAGGCGTTGCAAGTAATCAGCAGTGCGGACAGCGAGGCGATAAAGGAAGAACTCCTGAAAAAGCTTAGAGATAAAGCAGGCGTTTCCT
>JAFVOG010000117.1 GCA_017505945.1 Clostridia bacterium | reverse complement strand
TTACCATTATATCCTACATTTTGTTTGACATCCTACAAAAAGTAGGATATAATTACAATATGCATCAATAAATAGATTTGATGTAAGGATAATAAGTATCTTTGGAGGTGGAATTATGGATAATGAAAAAATTGGCTATCGCATTGGTATGATAATTTCTTTAATTATTGCCGTTGCGTTTATCGTGGTAGGAATCGTGGCTGGTGGTTACGGTGTTATTGGTGGATTGGTATTAGCATACCTGTCATTGTCATTTGGTACGCAACTTGGTCACGATACGGTAGTGGATGATATTTTCTTTTGGGCGTGGACGAAAACGATTAATATGCCTGGAATTATATTCGAATTAGACATTGATGGTATCTTGTTCTTTATTGCATACAAATTGATTATCGCTCCTATTATCACTTTGTTGGCTATGCTTGCGGTAGGTGTTTTTGGTACGCTTGTGGCAATTTTTGTGTCTATTTTTACGTTCCCGTTTAATGTATTTAGAAACGTAAGGGAGACGATATAATGAATATTAAAAAGTGTTTGGCTGGACTTTTGGCAATTTGTTTTGCGTTTGGGGCTGTTGGGTGTCAAGGCGGTAGAATTTCTGCTACGGACGGTAGTTCAAGCATTTCCATAGGTGATAGCACAGAGGCTACTTCCGGCGAAGAAAGCGTAGAAGATACAAGCAGTACGGAAGGCGAATCCGACGACGAGTCTTCTTCGAGTGAAAGTATAACGGAAATTATCCTTGATGCAAAAAATGTAGTGGACGTTGTGTTAACTCGTCCCAACGCGTGGAATTTCTTGCCTGAGGCATTCCAAGAAAAAAATATGGCGTATGCAGAAGACACTTTTCCTGTAACGGATTTTACCACAAATACGCAGGTGTCGATAATGGGGGAACGGTTTATTGGGGCGCAAATGATGCTGTTGTACGACGGGCTGTTGACAATGCAATCCGCGTTACAAAAGGTAGACGTAGTATTTGCGTTAGGTGAAGCGTTAGCGTCCGTATATCAAACGTTTATTAATGATAACCCTAATAATTATTTTTCATTTACAACTAGTTTAAGCGGATTGAACATCAAAATTCAATTAGACGGCACAAAATCGACGTTGCTTGCTGGCAATGGATTGTTGAACGTAGAATTACACGCGGATAGCAAAGAGAATACGAACAGCGGTAGAATTCAAGTAACGGACGACGTTGCCTTAAAGTATGAAATGAGCGACGATTCGTTAATCTATGCTTACCAAATCGGCGTAGGACCTGCTATGCGCACAGTGAATTTATCTTTCGCAAGAAATGGCAACACTGTGGCGGGCTACTTATACGAATTTACTGGGGTTAATGGACTTGGGATTACAACAACGGCAGTATTTTCTAGTGACGAAGAATATACGAAAGTAGTAGCCAAAAAACGGGAAAGCGACGATTTAATTGTGCTTGGAAATGAAGAAGTGTATAATTCTCAAACAGGAGAATTTATTTCGTGTGTAGTTAGCGAAACGAATAAATTGATGGATTTTGAAACGTATTGGTTTAGATTGAGTGACGTTAGCGGGTTTAATTCCGTAAAGGTTGTTAATGAAAGCAATAAAGAGCAAGTATATGTTAATGGTAGTACTAACGTGTTCGCGCCTAAAAATATTAGCATTGTTAATTTTTCGCGTAGATTTGATATAGAAATGAAAACGGTTTATTACGTAAAGGAAGTCTTGGAAGGTACGGAAAAAAACTATGAAATCGTGAAAAGTAATATTCCTATGTTGTTTGCACAAACATCTACGTTTGAAGATTTGGGCGACGATATAGTAGAGAAGAATGCGAATGATTTTACCACTACACCTACGGTAGCTTCGGGCATAGCGGAAATTGCTTTGGAAGATTTTGAAACGTTGAAAGGATTGTTTGATACTATACAGACGTTAACGTATGAATCTATCGTTGCGTATATTGGAGAAAAAGATACTTTTTTTGAGTCGTAAGGCAAAAGTTTCCATACAAAATGGGGACTGTTTATATGCAAGAACCCCCGTCCGCAAGTTGCGGACGGGGGTTATGTTATTCATTAATAATTCTTGTTTTCGACCATTTGCCAGGGGATACGCCCGTGCGTGATTTGAAATAGCGAATAAAGTGATAAATGTTATTAAAGGCACATTGTTCAGCTATTTCCGCTATGCTTAAATTGCTCGTTTGCAATAACTGCTGTGCGTATTGAATTTTTGCCGTATTCAAATCGTATAAAGGAGAAACGTTATAGAATTTTTTATACAAATGCGCAAAACGGCTTGTGCTTAAAAATAACGCGCTTGCCAAATCATCAATTTTTTCGGGATATTTATGGTGCACGTAAACGTCGTTACGGATAACGTCAAATTTTGCTTTTAAGGTCAATTCTTGTCTATTTAACGAGCCTGTCAAATTGCTTTGATGAATGGCTTGACGAATCAGCACGTTCATAAGAGAATTGATGATAGATTTTTTATCTTCGTGGAATTCGTTATGTTCGTTGTATACCATAGTAACGAGCTGTGAAAGCAAACTCGTATTATTACAAGGAAATAAAGTATTAAACTGAAAGGGAATATTCTTAAATGATTCTTCGTCGTCTACGTAAAAATGAATCCAGTCGTGAATAAGCGTGTCGTCTATGGTGCAAATGCTGTGCGCTGTAAACGGTGTAAGCAAAATGCAATCGTAAGGATAATAGGGAACGTCGACTCCGCCAAGCTCCATCGTCCCGTGCGACTTAAACAAAATAAATAAAAAATCGTTCGTGCCGTACGGACGTTTCAAATGAAAGGGTTTATTTTCAACGGCGTTTGGACGTAAAGTTTTAATGGTAAATTTATAATTTTTCATAATATGATTATAAACCATATAGCAAAAAATGTCAATACGATGACAGAAAATCTGATTAAGTTTCTTCGAAATCTCCTCGCACGAACCTCCAAAGCGGAGTTTCTTCGCAATCTCTACGCACAAAAAAATAAAGCCCACAAGGGCTTAATTTTTTTGTGGACGCGAGAGTGTTTTGATGCTATACATCAAGGCGTCGTCGTGATACTCCTCGCACGAACCTCCAAAGCGGAGTTTTGTCACAACCTCTACGTACAAAAAAAATAAAGCCCACAAGGGCTTATTTTTTTGGTGGACGCGAGAGGGTTTTGATGCTATACATCAAGGCGTCGTCGTGATACTCCTCGCACGAACCTCCAAAGCGGAGTTTTGTCGCAATCTCTACGCGCAAAAAAATAAAGCCCACAAGGGCTTAATTTTTTGGTGGACGCGAGAGGGCTCGAACCTCCGACCTCTACCATGTCAAGGTAGCGCTCTAACCAACTGAGCTACGCCTCCGTATTTACATCATCTATTATAACAAAGCACGGCGTTTCCGTCAACTAATTTTATAAGTAAAACCGTTCCTTTTCAAAAAAGGAACGGTTTTCGTTTATTTTGTCGTTACGTTTTTCATTGAGAATAAATAGTAGAATATCGTGAAGAATACCATATTCAAAAGATATACGACGGGGATAATCACAAAGGAGAGCAATTGTTGGGGGTGAGATATTTGCGCTTTGCAGTACACCGCAACCATCGTCGTTGCAATCACAGTAATTACAAAAATAATAGCCATTGTATAGATATAAGACGGGTTTTTCTTGCGCCGTGCTATCGGCTTAAATCCGCAGGCAAATAAAATGGAACAAACGATAAATAAGATAAATCCAACGGCAAAGCCTACTACGGGATATACGAACGATACGCCCAAATAATCTTTGATAAAGAATACTATCAAGCTTTCAAAAAGGACGATACAAAAGATAATGAACGCCGATTTGAATAACGTTTGTCCTGCATTGTAATATCCGCGCGCTTGCGTTTCGGTGGGATAAGCGGTGGGATAGGACGGCGAGTTTGGCGTATAGCCTGCCGTATTCACCTTAATTCCTTCTGATTGCGCACGTGCCCTTACGCTGTCGTAAAATCCATCTTGCATTACCGGCTTCGCTTGCTCGGTGGCAGGTACGGGTTGAACGGTAGGGGTAGTGGATTGTGCAACTTTTTCTTGTAAATTTTCACTTTCCTGTTGCAATAAAATACGTTCTTCTTGGATTTGCAACCGAATCATATCGTGTTGACGTTCCGTTTCCGCCTTTTCCATAAGGAAACGCGATTTGCTTGCCTCAAACTCTTGACGTTCTTCTTCAAACGCGCGTATGCGTTCTTCAAGAAGTTTTTGTTCCGTTTGCAAACTGCGTTTATCTTCTTCCAGTTTTGCCAAACTTTCTTGCAATGCTTTTGCCTGTGTATTATACGCGCTTACCTTGTCGGCAAATTCAAATTGTTGTGCGGAGAAAGCGTTTTTGCGAGTAATAAAATCAAGCTGTTGCTGATTGTATATCGACTGACGGGACGCAAGCTCTTTTTGTTGGTTTTGTAAAGAGAGCAATTCTTCTTGCAGACGTTGTTTGTCTTGCATCAGTTCCAACTCGCGGTTTTCTAAATCTTCCGCTTGGCGGTGCAGGTTTTCGTCTTTATTGTCCGTAACCGTTTCTTTATCGTAAATTTTACGTTGTTGTTCGGCTAAACGCGTTTCCGTTTGTGCAAGCTCGTACGTTTTCTTGTCTAATTCCACGCGTTCAGTTTGTAATTGTTCACGCAGTGTTTCTAAAGCTTGTTTTTCTTCGTTAAGACGCGATTTTTCAAGCTCTAATTCGTTAAGCTTTGCTTGGAGTGCGTCAAGTTCGGTGGTGCGTTCGCTGACCAAAGCCGATTCGCGCGAAGCAAGCTCGCTTTCTTTTTGTGACAGTTCGTCTTGTAAAGCTTGTGTTTTTGCATACAAACTTTCTACGTCTTGTCTTTCTTCGTCTAATTTTTGTTTTTGTGCGTTTAATACGGCTTGTTTGGACTGTATCTCCAAATCTTTACCTGTAATTTGTTCCGCACGTTCGTCAAGGTTTCTCTTTAAGCCGTCGATAGTGGACTCCTGACGGGCAACCACGCCACGCAAAATTTCTACAATCGATTGACTTTCCGTTAAATCTTTGTGCGCTTGTTCAAGCTCGTCTTGTAAAGAATCAAGTGCCGTAGTATCGGCTTGGGCAGAAAGGAGACGTGCGTTTTCTTCTTGCAGGGCAAGACGTTCACTATC
>JAFVOG010000116.1 GCA_017505945.1 Clostridia bacterium | reverse complement strand
CCGCCTTTGGAAAATACGACGTCGGGTTGAATAGCAGAAAGCACGGCCTTTGCCTGTCGTACTGCTATGCGGAACGCAAAGGGAATTTTGAGATTGTTTTTCAAACCCTTTATGCCACCGCCCCGTATCAGCTTTGGACAGGTAATTTCGTGATAGGGGATTTGCCAAGGCGCAATAAGGGCTTTTTCAATGCCGTTCGTGCCGATATAGTACGGCTCGCAGTTGCCTTGGGAAAGCAGTTCTTCTATTAAAGCGATATTCGGGATAACGTGCCCTGCGCTACCGCCACCCGTAAACACTATTTTTTGCATATACGCACTCCTTTTATTATAGTATAGGCGAGCGCGTTTTCCGATATTCCAAAAATAATCTCACCGCCCCGATTTTTCGAGAAAAATCAGGGCGGTTGGGTTAAGTATCAATAATTTTCGGCAATGCGCTTGGCGGTGTTTGCTACCTTTTCTTGTAAAGAAGTAGGGGAAAGCACCTTTACGCCTGCGCCTAAACTTAATATTTTCAGTACCAGCGCGTCGTCGTTGGGCAGGGTAACTTCCGCTTGCCAACCGTCTTGGTGGGGGCGCAAGTTTTCTACGCCTAACCAGTCCTGCACGTCGGCAAACGATTCGGGCGCAATTTGTAAACACGTGCAAACGCTTTGCGTTTCTTCCGTCCAAAAATGCAGGGGAATATCGTCCTTGGTAAACGGGCGTTTTTGGAACGTCGTTTGCGTTTTTAACAGGGATACGATACGTCCGATACGGAACAGTCGGAATTCTTGGCGTTCTAAACAAAATGCGTACACGTACCATACGTTTTGCTTAAATACCAGCGCGTGCGGTTCGATATTCCGCGTGGAACGTTTCCCGTCCCTTGCTTGATAGTCGATTTCTAAAATGCTTGTGTTTTTAATGCTTTCTTCTACGATACGCAACTTTTGGGAAAAGCTTTCCGTATCCCCCCAACTGCCACCATCTACGATAATACTGCCGATTTCCCCCGTCAAAGCAAGTTCACGCGTTTCCGCTTTGACTTGTGCGGACAGCTTGCGCTTGGCTTGCAAAAACCGTTCTTCGGGGAGTTGTGCGTACATTGTGGTCAACGCTTCAATCGCCGATTCGTATTCGTCTTTCGTCATAAAGCCTTTGGGGAGTTTATAGCTATCCGCAATACAAATCCCGCCGTCCCTACCGCGCTTGACGTACACGGGCACTGCCATAGACAATACGTCCACGTACCGATACACCGTGCGTGTGGAGATTTCAAATTTCTCCGCAACGTACGTCGCCGTAATCTTGCGTTTGGCAAGCAAATCAAACAACATATCCAGTAAAATTTCAAATTTCATAAAAATTCTCCTAAAATTATTAAAAATATTTTATCATACTTGACACCCGTATGTCAAGTTATTTATGGTAGGATATAGTCGTTAGGAGGAAAAAACAATGTCGAAAATGGACGCAATGGTGGAACGCATACAAGAACAAATGTACTGGGAACGTCACGAACGATTAAACGGGGAGCTTGCTTACCGCTTACAAACGCGCACACGGGAACAAAACGTCCGTGGTTTGTTTTCGGTAACCGCTTTGGCGGTGCCAACCGTAGAGAGAACGGGCGAAGTATTGCAAAGCGTGTAAAGAGAATTTCCGCGCGGACGCGTAAAACGCTTGACAATACAAGGAAAAAGTTGTAAACTGAACGTATTATGAAGGATTTTTTCACGGAAAACGGGCGTTATTATATTTACGCGTATGCCTATTATTGTAAGGCAACGGTACTTTAACGCGCGAAAAATCCAAACTACAACGTTAGGACGGTTTGCGCGAGCAAACCGTTTTTTATTAGGAGGTAACAGTATGGCAAACGTTATGGATACGCTCCGTCAAAGGGGTTTTGTCAAACAAACGGTATTTGAAGACGAATTGTATGAAAAGCTGGGCAAGGAAAGCGTAGCTTTCTATATCGGGTTCGACCCCACGGCGGATTCGTTACACGTAGGGCATTTTATGCAACTGATTGCTATGCACCATATGCAACAAGCAGGGCATAAACCTATCATTTTAATCGGCGGTGGTACGGCAATGATAGGCGACCCGTCGGGCAGAACGGATATGCGTTCGATGATGACCAAGGAAACGATTAGACACAACGTAGAGTGTTTCAAAAAACAAATGTCCCGTTTCGTAAGCTTTGAAGGGGAAAACGCGGCGGTTATCGTGGATAACGGCGACTGGCTGTTGAATTTGAATTACGTGGATTTCTTGCGTGAAATCGGCGCGCATTTCTCGGTAAATCGTATGCTTTCTGCCGAATGCTTTAAGCAACGTTTGGAACGCGGACTTTCTTTCCTTGAATTTAACTATATGCTGATGCAAGCGTACGACTTCCTTGTTTTGTATAGAAAATACGGTTGCGCGTTAGAGCTTGGCGGTGACGACCAGTGGAGCAATATTCTTGCAGGCGCAAACTTAATCCGTATTAAGGAACAACAACCTGCGTTTGCTATGACCTTTACCCTGCTTACCACGTCCGACGGGAAAAAGATGGGCAAAACGGCGAAAGGCGCGGTATGGTTGGACGAAAATAAAACCACCCCGTACGAATTTTATCAATACTGGCGCAACACGGCGGACGAAGACGTGGAAAAGTGCTTGAAACTGTTGACGTTTTTGCCTGTGGAACAAATTGACGAGCTTTGCCGTTACAAGGACGAACGTATCAACGTCGCAAAGGAAACGCTTGCGTACGAACTCACCAAAGAAGTACACGGCGAAGAAAAGGCGAACTTGGCGCAAAGCCAAGCAAAATCAGCTTTCGGCGGTGCTGGTGGCGAACTGTTGACGAAGGAAGTTTCGGGCGTTGCGACGGTAGTGGACGCTATGGTCGTGGCAGGCGTGGCAAAATCCAAGGGCGAGGCAAGACGCTTAATCGAACAAGGCGGTGTATCCGTGGACGACACCAAACTTTCGGGGGATATTGCGATTCCTGCAAAAGAGTTTGTTTTGCACAAGGGCAAGAAAGTGCATTTGAAAATTGTAGTAACCGATTAACATACGGAAAACGGACGGGGGAAACTTGTCCGTTTTTTGCCCAAAGGGGAAGGCTATGGAAAAGGAAATCCGTACGGTATATTCGCGTAGCGAATACGAAAAGACGATAGAACGTTCCAAATTTATCACCTATTGCGCGCACGTGGAAAACGAAGACGAGGCGCGCGCCTTTCTCGCGGAAATTCGCGCTAAACATGCAATGGCGACACACGTTTGCTATGCGTTCGTGGCGGATAAAATAGGCAATTTACAGCGTTTTTCGGACGACGGCGAACCGCAAGGCACGGCAGGCGTGCCTATGTTAGAAGTACTTAAAGCGAAAAAACTG
>JAFVOG010000115.1 GCA_017505945.1 Clostridia bacterium | reverse complement strand
GAACGCCTTGCTAAACTTGCAGGCGGTGTAGCCGTAATTTCCGTTGGCGCGGCAACCGAAGTAGAAATGAAGGAAAAGAAACTGCGTATCGACGACGCATTAGCTGCAACGAGAGCGGCTGTGGAAGAAGGCTACGTGCCTGGTGGCGGTACGGCACTCCTTTCCGCTATTCCTACCGTTAAAAAGCTTGTTGCAAGCTTGAACGGCGACGAAAAAACGGGGGCGACGATTGTTTTGAAAGCTTTGGAAGAACCCATTA
Source organism: Clostridia bacterium (assembly GCA_017505945.1). Lineage (GTDB taxonomy): Bacteria > Bacillota > Clostridia > Christensenellales > Borkfalkiaceae > Scatosoma. The sequence continues at coordinate 4,657 of JAFVOG010000115.1, read as the reverse complement.
GACAAATTGCGAAAAACGCAGGGCTTGACGGCTCGGTTATCGTAGATAAAGTTATCAACGCTAAGAAAGTCAACTACGGTTTCGACGCACTCAAAGGAAAATACTGCGATATGGTAGAAAGCGGTATTATCGACCCGACGAAAGTTACCCGTTCGGTATTGCAAAACGCGGCGTCCGTTGCATCCACTTTGCTTACGACGGAAAGCATTGTAACGGATATCCCTACCCCCCCTGCTCCTGCTCCCGCAGGTGGCGATATGGGCGGTATGTACTAATATCATTTATCAAATAACATATAAAGTTCGGTGTTTGCCACCGAACTTTATTTTTACATAAAACACTTGTATTATTTGTCAATGCGTGTTATAATATAAATAGTTCAATTAAAAAAAGGAATATCCTATGAAATTTCGTAGAAATATAGGCGAAGAAAAATTATTCAAATATGTTGCAATTGGCTGCTTAATAGCCTGCGTAATATTTTTAATTATTTATTATTTCACACAAGATAAAGATTATATCGAACTTTGGATTTATAGTATTATCTCCACACTTTTATTTTTTTTGATTAGCGTATCTTCAAGAAATGATTTTGTTGAATTTCAAAAAGATAAAATTATTATCATAAATCATAAGGCACCAAGTTTTACAATCAACATTGCAAACATTGAAACAATCTTTATTCCGTCAGCAATAGCACTTAAACATAAAACTCAAGGGAATAATATTATTCTTAAAAGAAAACATTATCTTGACTTCCCCAATAATTTCAAATTAGTTATATCTTATACCAAAGAAATTGAAAAATACATAGTAGAAAACCTTGATGTTAATATCGAATATTATGATAAGTATTCTTTAGCGTTAAAAAATGCTTAAACAAAAACCTTGCGAAAATTTCGCAAGGTTTTTTGCATATTAACCCATACCTTCTAATATTAATTTATCGGCAACGAGCGCGATAAATTCGCTATTCGTCGGCTTTTCTTGACCAAGATATATCCTTGCCCCGAAAATGGCGTTTATCGCATCAATTCTACCCCGATTCCAAGCCACTTCAATTGCGTGTCTTACCGCCCGTTCCACTTTGCTTGGCGTCGTGGAAAACTTCTTTGCGATAGACGGGTACAGCTCTTTGGTAACGCTATTGATTATGTACGGACGTTCTATCATCATCTTAATCCCTTCGCGCATATACGAATACCCCTTAATGTTAGGCGGAATACCGATTGCAATAAAAATTTCGCTAATCTTCTCTTCTACACTTGCAGGTTTCCGCTTAGTAAACGGGTATTCCTTATACGATATAGGCTTTTCTTTCATCAATTCGCCTATACGCTCGATAGCAACGTCCACGGAAAACGGCTTGACCAAATAATACGTTGCCCCTTCCGCCATTGCCCGTTCAATCAGTTCGTCGTTTGACGGGCCCGTTGCCATAATTTTTACTTCTTTCCAAGTTTTCTTCGCAAGACGGATAAGTTCTAAACCGTCCGCACCCCGTAAAAACATTCCCGTTACGATAACGCTTGGTTTTTCACTCAGTATAATCTTAACCCCTTCGTCTCCGTCGTCCCCCGCATATCGTACCGTAAATCCCTGCGCCTCCAACCCCACTTTCATTTCTTCCGCGATTGCTACGTTGGATTCTAAAATAATCGCTGTAAAATTTTTCATAAAAAAACGCTCCTTTTGTAGTATATTGTCCCCGAACTTCTATCGGTAAGACATATTATACTACAAAATTTGCGTGTTGTAAAGCATTATTTTACAATATTCTATACTTTTTGTAAAATATTTTATAAAATATTGAACGATTATTGTATAATATTGTATGATATTGTCGAAAACGCCTTATTGCGTAATTTCATCCAAATATTCGTCGTAGGTTACCTGTCTATCGTACGTCTTTTTGTCGTTGACTTCGATAATGCGGTTTGCGACGGTATTCATCAATTCTTGGTCGTGCGAAGTTAACAGCATACAGCCCTTATACGCGCTTAAACCGTTGTTGAGCGCGGTAATTGATTCGAGGTCTAAGTGGTTGGTAGGTTCGTCGAAAATAAGGAAATTACTGCCTTCCAGCATCATTTTAGCAAGCATACAGCGTACTTTTTCGCCACCTGAGAGTACTTTGGCTTGTTTTAAGGCTTCTTCACCCGAGAAGAGCATTCTCCCAAGCCAACCGCGCAAATATTCTTCGTAATGGTCGTTGGAGAATTGCGAAAGCCATTCTACAAGGTTTAAGTTGGAATTTAAGAAATATTCGTTATTGTTTTGCGGGAAGTAGGAAACGGAAATCGTTTTCCCCCATTTTACCGTACCACTGTCGGGTTGTTCCTTGCCCGTTAAAATATCGTAGAGCATCGTAAGCGTTGTACTCTTGTCGGAAACGAAACCGATTTTTTCGTTTCTTTGCACGGTGAAGGAAAGGTTGGTAAAATACCCTTCTTTCGTCAAATCTTCTACGATTAAGATATCGTTGCCGATTTCCTTTTCAAACTTAAAGTCGATAAACGGATATTTTCTAAGCGACGGCTTGAAATCGTTAATCGTAAGTTTTTCCAGTTCCTTTTTACGGGAAGTGGCTTGACGGGATTTGGACGCGTTTGCGGCAAAGCGTGCGATAAATTCTTGCAATTCCTTGGCGCGTTGTTCAGCTTTCTTGTTTTGTTCCTTTTGTTGACGGGCAAGAAGTTGGCTCGTTTGATACCAAAAATCGTAGTTACCTACGTACATATTGATTTTACCAAAATCCACGTCGCAAATGTTGGTACATACCTTATTTAAGAAGTGTCTGTTGTGGGATACGATAATAATGGTATTTTCAAAATCCATTAAATATTCTTCCAGCCAACGTACCGTTTTGATGTCCAAGTTGTTTGTAGGTTCGTCCAAAAGCAAAACGTCGGGGTCGCCGAATAACGCCTGTGCCAAAAGCACGCGGACTTTTTGTTTTGCGTCCAAGTCGCACATTAAAGAATAATGCAAGCTTTCGTCGATGTCCAACGCGTTCAAAAGTTGGCTGGCTTGATATTCCGCGTCGTACCCGTTCATTTCCGCAAATTCGCTTTCGAGTTCCGCGGCTCTAATCCCGTCTTCTTCGGTAAAATCTTCACTTGCATATAGTGCGTCCTTTTCGTCCATAATTTCGACAAGACGTTTATATCCAAGCATAACCGTACGAATAACCGTTTCGTTATCGTACATATTTTGGTTTTGTTGCAATACGGACATACGTTCGTTTTTGTCCAAAGAAACAAAGCCCTTTTGCGGTTCAACTTCGCCCGATAATACCTTCAAAAAGGTGGATTTACCTGCGCCGTTTGCGCCGATAATGCCATAGCAGTTGCCTTTCGTAAACTTCAAATTTACGTCTTCAAACAGTTTTTTACTGCCGTATTGTAAAGATACACCCGTTACTTGTAACATAGATACACCTCGTGCTATTATATTCTCAAAGATTATACCACATTATTTATTTTTAGGCAAACGATTATGCCCATTATTTTCCTTAAAAAAAGAAAAGCCCTTAAAAAGGGCTTTCCCTATTTGTTATTTTACAAGCTTCTCAATTTCGTTTGCTACGTCTTGTACCGTGATAAGCTGTTCTACTTCTTCATCGGGAATGGTAACGCCGTATTCGTCTTCCAAACGGCTTAAAAGTTCCACTACGTCCAAAGAGTCCGCACCCAAATCGTCCACGATTTTCGCGTCGGGCGTAACCTTATCTACGGACAAGTTTAATGCGTCCGCAAGCATTTCTTGAATTTTTTCTAACATAAAATATCCTCCGTATTATCGATTGTAACAATCTATAACAATATTATATGACATTTTTTGGCGTATGTCAAGTATTTTTTATAAATTGCCCGTTTTACTGCTTATTATGTTTCATCGTCAAGCCGATACGCTTTTTCTTGACGTCCACTTCTTTTACGCGAACGTTTACTACTTGCCCTACTTTTAACACTTCGGACGGGTGACGGATAAATTTATTAGAAATTTCTGAAATATGCACCAACCCGTCTTGATGTACGCCGATATCGACAAACGCACCAAAATCGATTACGTTTCGTACCGTACCCGTAAGTTCCATACCCACTTTCAAATCTTCAATCCCTAAAAGCTCCTTTCTAAGTACGGGCGCAGGGAGTGCGTCACGGATATCTCTACCCGGTTTCATAAGTTCGGTTACGATATCAAGCATCGTTGCCGTATCCAACCCTGTCGCTTTTGCGGTTTTCTCTTCTCCGTGCGCTTTAATTTTTTCACGTAAATCGGCAATGCGCCTTGCGCGTACGTCTTCTTTCGTATAAGAGAATAAGGCAAGCAATTTTTCCGCTTTTTCATAGCTTTCGGGGTGGACTGCCGTGTTATCGAATACGTTTTCTCCACCGTCAATTCGCAAAAAACCTGCGCACTGCGTAAATGCTTTTTCTCCAAGCTTAGGCACTTTCAAAAGCTGTCTTCTCGATTTGAATCTACCGTTCGCCTCTCGATATTCTACAATCTTTTCCGCAACCGCACCGTTTAATCCTGCAACGAATTTGAGCAAAGACACGCTTGCCGTGTTCAAATCCACGCCTACGCTGTTTACGCAATCTTCCAACACCCCTGCAAGCTCGCTATCCAAGCGTTTTTCGTTCATATCGTG
>JAFVOG010000114.1 GCA_017505945.1 Clostridia bacterium | reverse complement strand
TGTTCAACAAGACAGTTTTCTTCATAGAATTTCTTAATTCTACCCATAACCATCTTTTCTGCAATCGCTTCGGGTTTACCTTCGTTGATTGCTTGTTGCTTCAATACAGCCTTTTCTCTTTCCAACGTTTCAGCGTCCACGTCTTCCTTAGCCAAGTACGCAGGTTTCGTAAACGCGATTTGGAGCGTAATTTCGTGTGCAGCCGCTTCTACGTCCGCACCTTCGCCTGCAACGTCAAGCATAACGCCGAGCTTACCGCCAAGGTGGATATAGCTTGCAATCGTACCAGCCGTTTCGTAGCGAACGAATCTTCTAATCGCAATCTTTTCACCGATAACGGCGATTTTGCTCTTCAAATAGTCTTCTACCGTACCAGCACCGCAAGCGCAAGCAAGCAACGCTTCTACGTTTGCAGGATTTTCCTTAATGATAACCTTTGCGGATTCGGTAGTGATTTCACCAAATTGAGGATTCTTTGCAACGAAGTCGGATTCGCAGTTCAATTCGATTAAAACGCCTGCTTTGCCTTCGGTGTAGCAAGCAACGATACCTTCCGCAGCGATACGGGACGCCTTCTTACCTGCTTTTGCAATACCTCTTTCTCTCAATAAATCCGCCGCTTTTTCCATATTGCCGTCAGCGTCGGTAAGCGCCTTTTTGCAATCTTGAATACCTGCGCCGGTCTTTTCACGAAGTTCTTTAATATCTTGAGTCGTAAATGCCATAATAGTATTCTCCTTATATTTTTTAGAGTTCGCCCAAACGGACGTTATGCGTTACGCGTTTTCTTCCGCAACTACTTCTTCAATGGAAGTAGGTTCAGCAACTTCTGCAACGGGAGCAACCGCTTCTTCGCCTTGGTTTGCTTCGATAACTGCATTAGCCATAACGGACGCGATAAGCTTGATTGCGCGGATAGCGTCGTCGTTGCCGGGGATAACGTAATCTACGTCGTCGGGGTCGCAGTTGGTATCGGTAATTGCTACTACTTTAATACCAAGTTTCTTTGCTTCTTTAATAGCAATGTCTTCGTTGTGGGGGTCAACCACGAACATAACGCCAGGCATAGCCTTCATTGCGCGAATACCGCCAAGGTTAGCTTGCAACTTTTCCATTTCCTTTTTCAAAAGGATAACTTCTTTCTTAGGCAACGCCTCGAAATCGCCGTTCGCTTCCATAGCTTCCAACTTTTCCATGTATTCTACACGGCTTCTCATCGTCTTGAAGTTGGTCAAACAACCGCCAAGCCAACGGGAGTTCACGTAGTACATACCGCATCTTTCCGCTTCTTCTTTGATAGCGTCTTGCGCTTGCTTTTTCGTACCAACGAAAAGCACGCTCTTGCCCGCCTTAACGCTATCGCATACGAACGCGTACGCTTCTTCGATAAGGTTAGCCGTAACTTGCAAGTCGATAATGTGAATATCGTTTCTTGCCGCGAAGATATACTTCTTCATCTTGGGATTCCACTTTCTCGTTTGGTGACCAAAGTGGACGCCAGCTTCCAAAAGCTGTTTCATAGAAATAACTGCCATAATTCAAACCTCCGTTTTACCTCCTCGGCACGTGTTGGCTCGTAACTTATCCGCATTAGAAAGATTTTACGGACACGGATTACGCACAATGCGCGAGTGTGAATTTTTAGCTTTATTATTTTACCATATACGCAAAGCGTTGGCAACTCATTTTACGCGGTTTTTCCGCTTTTTTACAATTTTTTATAAAAATTTTCGCGCTTTTTACGTAGTAAACGCCTTGGCGCATTGCAAGCCAAGGCGTTTTTATATTTTTACTCCAACTCGAACGCGCCCGTATATAAACGGTAATACACGCCCTTTTGTTCGATGAGCTGTTCGTGCGTGCCACGCTCAATAATTCTTCCGTGGTCGAGTACCATAATCGCATTGGATTTTCTAACCGTGGAAAGCCTGTGCGCAATAACGAACACCGTTCTGCCTTGCATCAGCTTATACATACCGTCCTGCACCAAAGCTTCCGTACGCGTATCGATAGACGACGTTGCCTCGTCCAAAATCATAGCAGGCGCGTCCGCAACCGCCGCCCGTGCAATGGATAAGAGTTGCCTTTGCCCTTGCGAAAGGTTCGACCCGTTGTTCGTGAGCATCGTTTGATACCCTTCGGGAAGACGGCAAATAAAGTCGTGCGCGTTGGCAAGCTTTGCACTTTCCATACATTCTTCGTCCGTCGCGTCCAAACGCCCGTATCGGATATTTTCCATAACCGTACCCGTAAACAGGTTTGTGTCTTGCAATACGATACCCAACGAACGGCGTAAATCGCTCTTTTTAATTTTATTGATATTAATCCCGTCGTAACGGATTTTACCGTCCGCAATATCGTAGAAACGGTTGATAAGGTTGGTAATCGTTGTCTTGCCAGCACCCGTAGCCCCTACGAACGCGATTTGCTGACCAGGCTTTGCATACAAGCTTACGTCCGTCAAAACTTGTTTTTCGGGCACGTAGCCAAAATCTACCTGCTCCATAACGATATCCCCGCGAAGACGAGTATACGTTGTCGTGCCGTCCGCTTTGTGGTAGTGTTTCCAAGCCCAAATGCCCGTACGTTTTTGCGTTTCGGTAAGTTCTCCGTTTTCGTCGATTTCCGCGTGCACAAGCGTTACGTAGCCTTCGTCCGTTTCAGGTTTTTCGTCCATTAACGTAAATACTCGGCTCGCACCCGCCAAGCCCATAGCAATCATAGATACCTGTTGCGACATTTCGTTGACGGCTTGCGTTGACCTTCTCGACATGCCCAAAAACGGGATAACCATACCCAGCGTTATAGGTAAAATACTGCCCGTAAACACGTTGCCAAACGACGGGTTAGGGATACCCGTGGACAACAAAATTCCGCCCGTAAGTGCCAGGAATACGTAAACGAAATCGCCCATATTCTTCAAAATCGGGCCTAAAATATTCCCGTACACGTGCGCTTCGGTAGCGTCCCTGCACAGCGCGTCGTTATACAAGTCAAACTTCTCTTTCGCGCGTTCTTCGTGCGTGAATACTTTAACGACCTTTTGCCCCTTTATCATCTCTTCGACAAACCCTTCTTCTTGGGCAAGCGAGTGTTGCTGGGCGACCATATGTTTCGCGCTTCTACCGCCGACGAATTTCACGATTACGAACATCCCTGCCACAAACGCAATAAATACCGCCGTCATAATAAAGCTGTACGAGAGCATAACGGATACGGAAACGAGCAAGGACAGCGTACTACTAAACAGCGTGGGAATACTTTGTCCGACAAGTTGACGAACGGCATCTACGTCGTTGGTGTACGAAGACATAATTTCCCCGTGCGCGTGCGTATCAAAATATTTGATAGGCAAATCCTGCATATTTTCAAACATATCCTTACGCAAGCGGTACAATACCCCTTGGGTTACCACCGCCATAATTCGATTGTATAAAAACGTACCGATTAAGGAAACGACATATACGCTACCCATAATCGTCAAATTGAGCGCAAGCTTTTTGGCTACCGCGTCGAAACTGCCAGCCTGTACGCCGGGAACAATAACCTTGTCAATATTGATTTGCATAAACACCGACGAAACCAAACCGCCGATGGCAGACAGAAACAACGAAAGAAATACCAGTATCATACGCCCCTTATTATAATGGAAGACGTAATGCAACAACCGTTTTGCCGTGCCCTTTTTAATTGCGCCTTTGGGTACGGGCATACCGCGTTTACCGCCCATAGGTTTTACCGCCATTATTCGTCACCCCCTTTATCGGAAGTGCTTTTGGTTTGCGCCTCGTAAATTTCACGATACACGTCGCTCGTTTTCAAAAGCTCGTCGTGCTTACCGCAAGCGATAATTTTACCGCCGTCCAAAATCACGATTTTGTCCGCCTTCTCCACCGACGCCACGCGCTGAGCGATAATAATTTTCGTCGTACCGGGAATTTCCTTTTCAAACGCCATTCTAATGAGCGCGTCCGTCTTGGTATCGACGGCGGAAGTCGAGTCGTCCAAAATTAGAATTTTAGGTTTTCTAAGCAACGCACGCGCGATACAAAGCCGTTGCTTTTGTCCGCCCGAAACGTTGGTACCGCCCTGTTCGATATACGTGTCGTACCCGTCGGGGAAAGACGTGATAAATTCGTGTGCTTGGGCAAGCTTACATACGCGGATAAGTTCTTCGTCGTCCGCCGTTTCGTCCCCCCAACGCAAGTTTTCCTTAATCGTACCCGAAAAGAGTACGTTCTTTTGCAATACGACGGAAACTTCCTTGCGGAGCGTATCTAAATCGTATTCTCTAACGTCCTTTCCGCCCACATATACCGTACCTTCGGTAGCGTCGTATAAACGGGGAATAAGCTGAATTAACGTCGTTTTCGACGAACCCGTGCCCCCTAAAATACCCACCGTTTCGCCCGAACGGATGTCCAAATTGATATTTTCAAGCGCGTTTTTGTTTGCCTTTTCCGAATACTTAAAGCTGACGTTCTCAAAACGCACCGAACCGTCCGCCACTGCCGTTTCGCCCTGTTCAGGGCTGGTCAAATCGGAAACGGTATTGATAACTTCGCCGATACGGTTTGCCGATTCGATAGACATCGTCATCATCACGGCTATCATAGAAACCATCATCATGGACGAAAGCATTTGCACGCCGTAGGTAATCACGGCGGAAAGTTGGCTGGGCGTAAGCGGACCTACCACCGCGCCTGCAACCGCGTCCCACGTACCCGTCCCTATAATCAGCGTTGCGCCGATAAAGGTAATCAGCATAGACGACGTGTACATAGCAAACATCATAATGGGCGACGTTAACGCAATCATTTTTTCCGCTTTGGTAAAGTCGTCTTTAACTTCTCGGGACGCCTTATCGAATTTTTGCTTTTCATAATCTTCACGCACAAACGATTTGACTACGCGAATCCCGCCCACGTTTTCTTGTACGGAATTATTCATTGCGTCGTACTTTTTGAAAATCTTACGGAAGAACGGCATAACCTTGCTCATCAACAAGATAAGCGCGCCGAGCAAAAACGGTACGATAATCACGAACACCAACGCCAGTTTCCAGTTAATCGACATACTCATAACCACGGAGAATATAAACAAAATGGGTACGCGAATCACAATCCGTAAACACATTTGGTACGATTGTTGCACGTTGGTCACGTCCGTCGTCAAACGGGTAACCAGCGACGACGCGGAAAATGTATCCACGTCCTTAAACGAGAATTTTTGCACGGCATAAAATAAATCGTGCCGTAAATTTTTAGCAAATCCGCAACTGGCTTTGGCAGCGAATCTACCGCCCATAATCCCCGAAAGCAAAGACAGCACGGCAAGCGCAATCATAATACCGCCGTACGTCAAAATTTGGGGCAGGGGCGCAGTACCGATTAACATCTTCGACATTACGAAGGGAATCAAGCACTCGCACAACGCTTCCAAGACCATAAAAACGGGCGTAACGAGAGATACTTTCTTATATTCTCTTACGCTTTTCAATAACGTTTTTACCGTCGTTATCATCTGGGTTTTTCTCCTTTCTTTCAAACACTACTATTATACGCTGAAATTTTTTAATGTCAATTTCTTGACAAACCTTTTTGCGTATTTTCACAAATTTTTTATTTTTTATAGATTGCGTTCTTGCTTACAAGTCAAATATACGATTTGATAGCGCGTAGCAAGTTCGCCAAGCAACGCCTTTGCCCTGCCCGTTTTATCGTCGTCCAAATTCACGAACGGGTCGTCTAAAATTAGTAAACCGCCTTGGGGAAAAATGCACTCCGCCAAAGCAAACCGCATACACAAGCCAAACAAGTCTTGCAAGCCCATACTGTAATATTCTGCCGAACGCACCGTACCCAAATCTTCAGCAATGGGCAAGCCGTCCGCTTGCAGTTGCAACGTTTTTCCAAGTTCTTCCAAACCCAGTTTTTGCGCGTAGCTACGCAACCGCTTTTCTACGGGGTCTAAGTACTTATTTGCCATATTCGCCCTTGCGCGGAGCAAAATTTCTTTTGCGTAGCGCACGGCGGTAAGCCGTTTTTCGAGGCGCGCCTTTTCCAAGCCCAAGCGTTCTTCTTCCGCCACGTAATCACCGTAGCGCACCGCCGTCTTTTCCAAAGCCTGCATTTCCGCTTCCGTCCTGCCCAGTTCCCCTGCCAAGCGTTCTTTCTCGCGTTCCAGCTCCTGCTTATCCAAAGCAAGCCGTTGCATATCCGCAGGGGAAAAGTCGGTATCTTCGCCCACGTCCGCAGGGAGCGTCTTTAATTTTTCCATACAGCCGTGCGCCGTTTTTACGCACGCACTATATTCTTCCGCACGCTCTTTCAAAAGGGCTAACGCCGCGCGGTAATCGTACTGCTGTTCGAAACGGAAGTTGGATAAAAACGCGATAATCGCTTCGTTTAGCTTTGCCCGTCTTTGCTTTTTCGTTTCCATCTCTTGCGTGAGCGCTTGCCACTCCGTTTCTATTTTTTCGGGGAATTTTTTAAGCTCCGATTCCAACTCCGCCACTTCGTCTTGTGCGCGTTCGTACCGTTCCTGCATTTCCGCGTCTGCAAACCCTACGCGCTTTTTGCGTTTCTTGCCCTGCGTATAGCGGAACATTTGCACCAAGGAATACAGCACGCCGAACGTACCGCCAGCAAGCAAAATAATCCCCAAGATTTGGATAGAATCCATAACGATTGCACCGACGAACGCCACCGCCAAGCACAATACAAGCAACCAAAAGGCGTGCGATACCCGTTTTTTAGCGAACTTTGCGTTTTTCCTATCCGCTTTATCGCTTGCCTTATCGGCACGGTCTTGCTGGTCCAGTAGCAATTCGTAGCTGTCCAACGTTTGTAAGCTTGCGTCAAGTTTGGTTTTTATCGTTTGCCGTTCGCGCACTTTCCCTTCCAGCTCTTCCGCTTTGGCTTGCATGCCGTCCAGCTCGTCCTTTAAGCCGTAAAACTCGTTAATGCCCCGTTCCAACCCGTCCGTATTCAACGCTTGGGGGTTGACGTCCGCAAAAAACGACTGTATGGATTTCATTTTATTTTCCGCGCCGTTTAACGTGCTTTCTATTTCGCGCCGTGCCGTGCGGTTTGCATACCATTCGTTACGCCTTGCGTATTCTTCCAGCTTTGCCCCCATACGGGAAAGCTCGCTACTCACTTGCGCAAGACGCGCACGTTTTTGCACCGTGTCCGTTTGCCGAACTTGCAACGCTTGCACCGCGTTTGCGCTGTCTGCCTTTTGATTGCGCACGTATTCAATACGTTCGTCTATTTCGTCCAACTTCCCCTTGCCGGGTTTACGCTTAGAACGGAGCGCACGCTCCGCTTTATCCAACTTTTCCATTGCCGACTGCGCGCCGTTGTCCTGCTTGCTTGCGGAAAGCAACGCCGTCAATTTTTCCTTCAAGTCCGCCGTAACCGCGCCTGCCACCAAATCGCCCTGCGGAAAATACGCCGTCTTTCTAAAACTCTCTCTATCTACGCCGAATACCCGTTCGCCAAGCCCTTCCGCTCTGTCGCCGAAGATATACGTTTGCATACGGTTTTCGTCATAAACGGTTACCGTATCCGCGCTGGGCGTCTTGCCAAACGTCCGTTCTACACGATACGTCTTTCCTTCGTATTCAAACGTGAGCGCACCGCCGAACTTTGCGCCCGACCACGGTTCGTATTTCAAACGGTTATTCCCCGTGACGGCTTTACTTCTACTGCCGTCGATACCGTACAGCATACTCTCTAAAAAATCGGCTACGGTAGTTTTTCCCCAACCGTTTTCGCCACACAGGATATTGACGGGGTTAGACAAATCCAGCTGTACGTTGACAAATTTACCAAAACCGACGATATAACAGGAAATCAATCTCATAAATCGATATCCTCCCCTGCAAGTGCCTTTAAGCCCACTTCCAAAATCTCGTCGCGCATCTCTTCGTCCATAGTATATCGCGCCGTTTCTCTAACGAATTCCCCACGTTCCGTCAAATCCGCCACAAAACTTTCGGGTTGAATACGGAGTTTGGATTTATCTTCCACTTTCGCAAAGAAAAACTTATCGTTTAAGCGCGCTACAAGCACGGAAACGTCCTTTTTCAAATCGGGCGAAAAACTCCCTGTCAGCACCACTTTTACCATATCGTCCGCGGAGATTTGTTGCAAAGCGGTAAACACCTCGTTTTCCAAATCAAAATAGGTTGCACAAGCGGAAATATCCACCTGTACTTCGCGCACCGCACGTTTTGCCAGCGTAAAAAACTGTTCCCCTACGATACGTCCGCCGTCGATTTCCAGTTGGAAAAATCCACGTCCGCCCACTTCGTCAAATCCACGCCCTTCGGGGCAACCTGCATAGCGGTACCGCCCGCGCGAATCCAAAGCTTTCGTTTGTAAATCGGGAATATGAATATGTCCCAAAGCAAGATAGTCCACACCCTTATTTTCCAACGCGGTAAGCGGAATACTTTCTTTTCCGCCCGTCGCCGTAACGTCGCCGTGTAACAGCAAGATATTAAACGCGTCCAACGCAAAACGCATTTCGTCGAATTTTTGCAAGGAAAAATAGCGCGTATCCATACCCGTTATCGTAATATTTTCGTCCAAACGATAACTTTGCGCGCCGTCGAACAAATACAAATTATCGGGCAACGTTTCCCCTTCCAAGCCCGTGTTGTCGTGATTGCCCGAAACGTAAAAAAACGCGGTAGGCTTGGCTTGTTCAATAAAGGAAAGCGTTTGGCGTTTGACCTGTGCGGAAACGCGGTTTTCATCAAATAAATCCCCTGCAATCAGCACCGCCGACACGCCGTTATCCCGTGCATACGCGCAAAGACGACGGAAACCGTCCATAATTTCCGTCTTTCTAAGCGTGGCTTTTTCCAAGGGCAAGCCGTGAAGTGCCGAACCGATATGTATATCCGCCGTGTGTATAATCCGCATAATTTCTCCTTTACCGCTTATTATATCACTTTTTTTTACGTTTGTAAAGAGAAAAAGGCACGGACGTAAAAATTCGCCCCACCCGATAGGGGTGGGGCGTTTTGCTTACTGCACGTACAGTCCGTTTTCGTTTGCGTCTACCGTAATTTTGCCTTGTGCTTGCACTTCTCCCGACAAAATTTTCTTAGCAACCATCGTTTCCAACGCACGTTGCATAAACCGTTTCAAAGGTCTTGCACCAAACACGGGGTCGTATCCGTTGTCCACGATATATTCCGTCGCTTTGTCCGTAATGCAAAGCGTCAGTTGTTTTTCCGCCAACCGCTTTTCCAAGTCTTTCGTAAGCAACCCTACGATTTGCTTGATTTGCGGTTTAGTAAGCGGTGTAAAGAATACCGTTTCGTCCAAGCGGTTCAAAAACTCGGGGCGGAACGCCGTCTTTAACATAGCGCGCACCGCGTCTTTCGCATCTTCGCTAAGCACGCCGTTTTCGTTCACCCCTTCCAAAATGGCGGACGAACCCAAGTTAGACGTTAAAATAATTACCGTATTCTTAAAATCCACCGTCCTGCCTTGCCCGTCGGTAATACGCCCGTCGTCCAACACCTGCAACAGCACGTTAAACACGTCGGGGTGCGCCTTTTCCACTTCGTCAAACAAAATAACGGAATAGGGTTTTCTCCGCACCGCTTCGGTAAGCTGTCCGCCTTCGTCGTATCCCACGTATCCGGGGGGCGCACCGATTAAACGGGAAACGGAATGCTTTTCCATATACTCGCTCATATCGATACGGACGATATTTTTTTCGTCGTCGAACAACGCCCGTGCCAACGTTTTGGCAAGCTCCGTTTTCCCCACGCCCGTAGGACCAAGGAATAAAAACGAGCCGATAGGTCTGTCAGGGTCGGCAATACCTGCACGCGAACGCAAAATGGCGTTTGCCACGCTTTCCACCCCTTCGTCCTGTCCGATAACGCGTTGGTGCAACGTTTCTTCCAAGCGTAACAGCTTTTCTCTTTCCCCTTCCACAAGTTTGGCTACGGGGATTCCCGTCCAACGCGCGACAATCCTTGCAATTTCTTCTTCGCTAACACGGTCACGGAGCAAACTTTCCTTCGTACCTGCCCCACCCTTTTCCGCTTTTTCCAACTCTTCCAACTGCTTTTTGAGTTCGGGGATTTTTCCGTATTGCAATTTGGACGCCGTTTCCAAATCGTATTCACGCCGAGCTTTATCCAGTTTTGCGCCTGCGTCTTCCAACTCTTCGCGAAGTTTTTGCACTTTGCCGATAGACGATTTTTCCTTTTCCCAAACCGCCTGCATTTTTGCATACGTTTCGCGCAACGTTTCCAACTCGTTTTCAATCTCTTGTAAATGCGATTGCGACAGCGCGTCCGTTTCCTTTTTTAAGGCGTTTTGCTCAATTTCCAGTTGCATAATCTTGCGAGCAATTTCGTCCATTTCCGACGGCATCGATTGCATTTCCGTCTTAATCATTGCGCACGCCTCGTCCACCAAATCAATGGCCTTATCGGGCAAAAATCTATCGGTGATATAACGGTTGGAGAGCACGGTTGCCGAAATGAGCGCGTTGTCTTGAATCTTTACGCCGTGATACACTTCGTAACGCTCTTTCAAACCGCGCAAAATAGAAATGGTATCTTCTACTGTCGGTTCTTCCACCAACACGGGCTGAAATCTACGTTCTAACGCAGGGTCTTTTTCGATATATTTTCTATACTCGTCCAACGTCGTCGCGCCGATACAGTGCAACTCGCCACGTGCTAACATCGGCTTTAATAAGTTCCCCGCGTCCATAGCCCCGTCCGTCTTGCCTGCACCGACAATGGTGTGCAATTCGTCGATAAATAAGATAATACCGCCGTCGCTATTTTTCACTTCGCCAAGAACCGCTTTTAACCGTTCTTCAAACTCACCGCGGAATTTCGCACCTGCAATCAATGCGCCGATATCCAAGGAAAACACCTTTTTATCTTTCAGCGAATCGGGCACGTCCCCTTTCATAATGCGGATAGCAAGCCCCTCGGCAATCGCCGTTTTTCCTACGCCTGCTTCCCCGATAAGTACGGGATTATTTTTCGTCTTTCTCGACAAAATACGCACCACGCTACGGATTTCTTCGTCTCTACCTATTACGGGGTCAATCCTTTGTTTTCTCGCCTTTTCCACTAAATCCGTGCCGTACTTATTTAACACGTCGTAGGTATCTTCGGGCGTTTCCTATCTACACGACGGCTACCGCGCACCGATGCCAGCGCCTGCATAAACGCGTTTTCTTCCACGTCGAATTTAGCAAATATCTCCTTTAAGGCTTTATCCGCACATTGTAATAATCCGATAAATAAATGTTCGACGGAAACGTAGGAATCCCCCATTTCTTCCGCCTTTTTCTCCGCCACGTTCAAAGCCGTCGCAAGCGTTTGGCTTGCATACCGTTCGCCCCCACGTACTTTGGGCAATTTTTCTATCCCGTTTATGCTGGTAACGCGTATGCCTTTGACGTCCTTTTGCATTTTTTGCAACAACTGCACAATCAGTCCGTCGTCCTTTTCAACAAGCGCGCACAACAAATGCAAGCCCGTTATCTCTTGGTTTCCGTATTCGGTAGCAAGCGATTGCGCTTTGCCGATTGCCTGCGCCGATTTTTCCGTCCACTTTCTCATATCCATTTTCGTTTGCTCTCCTTTTTCGTTTTCTTTTACTTATTTGTACCCCTAAACGCGCACTTTCAAACTATTCGTAAAAAACTTTTTACAAAAAAACGAAAAAAAGAAAAGGCAGGTATGCGTTTTCAACGCTTACCTGCCCCGTTTTATTTAACGAATTGCATAATCACAAAGAGTACCACGAACACCGCCATCAGCACAGCGGTAACCACCACTTTTATCCGATTGCGTTTTTCTTTTTGCATCGGGATATACACCGTAAATCCGCAAGTGGGACACACGCCGTTTTCCATCAACGTTTTACAGCGTTTACAATGCAACTTTTCGGGCATATTTTCGTCCGCAATCGGCGTATGCTTTTTCTTCTTCGGTGCGCTTTCGGACGGTTTTTGCGCGT
>JAFVOG010000113.1 GCA_017505945.1 Clostridia bacterium | reverse complement strand
CGGTACAGGGTAATCCAACTCTTTTTCAAAATATTCCGCAATATCCGTAATTGCCGTCGTATCCATACCGTCGAGCGTACCGCGGAGCGACGCGTATTGCATAACCATAGCTTCGGTGGGCACGTTACCCGTCCTTTCCCCGATACCAAGAAGCGAACAGTTAACCCCGCTTGCACCGTACAGCCACGCGCTTACTGCGTTAGCTACGCCCATATAGAAGTCGTTATGTCCGTGCCATTCGAGCATTTCCGAAGTAACGTCCGAATAGTGATGCAAACCGTAAACAATACCGGGAACGCTTCTCGGAGGAGCCGCCCCCGCAAAGGGGATACCGTACCCCATCGTATCGCACATACGAATTTTAACGGGGATTTTTGCTTCTCTGGAAAGTTCCACCAAAGCGTTTACGAACGGCACTACGAAACCGTAGAAATCGGCACGCGTCAAATCTTCCAAATGGCAACGGGGCGAAATGCCTGCCTCAAACGCTTGTTTTACGACGGACAAATAATGGTCGTACGCTTGTTTTCTCGACATATTCAATTTCTTGAAGATGTGATAATCCGAACAGCTTACCAAAATACCCGTTTCCTTAATACCAATATCGCGCACCATAGCAAAGTCTTCCTTCTTTGCACGAATCCACGTGGTAATTTCAGGGAACTTATACCCAAGCGCCATACATTGTTCCAGCGCCTCTCTGTCCTTTTTGGTATAAACGAAAAATTCACTTTGTCTAATCAAGCCCTTAGGACCGCCAAGACGTGCAAGCATTTTGTAAATATCTACGATTTGCTTGGACGTATAAGGCGCACGGGATTGCTGACCGTCTCTAAACGTCGTGTCGGTAATCCAAATATCTTTGGGCATATTCATAGGCACACGGCGCATGTTAAACGGCGTTTTCGGTACTTCGTCGTACGGATAAATTTCACGGTACAAATTAGGCTCTGCAACGTCTTGCAAGTCGTACTTGTACTGCTCCATTTCTAACAAATTACTCGAAGGGTTTAATTCAATCATATTCTCTTCCTCACGTTTTGTTTTTTCGATTAAAACATTATTTTTAATTTATTAAATCGATTATACACATTTTTTTTCGTTTTGTCAAGGATTTCAAGCGCACTTTTGCGCGCGGATATGTGATAATCGCAATTTTTTCAAGTTAAAAGGCGTCTTTGGAAATTTTACTCCAACGCTTTGCTATAAATTTCAGTTTCCAAGAAACGGGCATCCACGCGGTTGAAATACGCATTACTTTATTCCAAAAACCAGGGATAGTTTTCGCCTTGTTTTTTGCCACCGCTTTTAACGAATATTCGGCTACCCATTCGGGAGATTTTACCGCAAGTTTACCCCACAATCCCTGTCCTTTGATTTGTTCTTTTATGTCCGCGCGTGTAGGCATTGCACCGGGCAAAATCGCCGTTACGCGAACTTTATCCTTTTTTACTTCTTCACGGAGAGCTTGTGAAAAGGACGTAAGCGCGCCTTTTGTTGCGCTGTATATTGCAAAATACGGCATAGGATATATTCCCGAAACGCTGGAAACGTTGATAATTTCCAGTTCTTCCGCCCTATATTCCAAAGCAAATTTGCAAAGGGATACGGCAGCCTCGAAATTGACACGGCATTGAAAGGCAATTTTTTCTTGCGTATATGCCGACACCCCCTTTTGAATATCCGCGCCTGCCGCATTGACAAGCAGTCCTATTGTAAAGCCGTCCTTTTTTATCGCGTCCGCCATTGCCGTGCGACTGTCTGCATCCGATAAATCGGCGGGATAAATATGTGTTTCTACCCGGGGAAACGTATTACAAAGTTCGTCTTGTAAAGCCGAAAGCTTTTCTTGACTTCTACCCGTCAAAAGAAGTTTATATCCCTTTTGGGCAAGCGTATAAACAAAAGCTTTTCCCAAACCGCCCGTAGCGCCCGTAACCAACGCATAGCCGTATAACGTTTTTTGTTTTTTCATAGTATCCCCTTATTTTATGGAATAATCTCTTGCCCCAAATATGGTGGAGCCCACGCGAATCATATTACTGCCTTCACTTATGCAAAGCGCATAATCGCCACTCATCCCCATAGACAAATATTCCACTTCATTCGATTGCGTTTTTGCCCATTCAAACAGCCCACGCATTTTTCTCGTCAACGCACGCAGTAAAATTTCGTCGTCCGTTTCGGGGAGCATAGCCATAAACCCTTTTACCTTTAAGCCTTGCGTTTGAGAAAGACGAGCAAACGTGTCTTTTGCACTATCGAAAGCATAACCGCCCTTGTTTTCTTCTTCACCGATATTGATTTGGATGAGTACGTCCGATACAACGCCTCGTTGGATGGACAAACGCGCGATTTCATTTGCAAGTTCGTCCCTATCACACGAATGGAACAGTTGCACTTTTCCTACGAGATATTTTACTTTATTCGTTTGCAAATGTCCTATGAAATGTCTTACACAAGGCAACAACAACTCGTTTTTATCACGAAATTCCTGCGCCTTATTTTCCGCAACGGCATCTACGCCTGCTAAAATGCATTCGTTTATGCTTTCTACCGTTTGCATTTTCGTCGCCGCAACCAACGATACTTTTTCTCCGAACGGATTGCCCGCGGCAAGCTCCG
>JAFVOG010000112.1 GCA_017505945.1 Clostridia bacterium | reverse complement strand
CTGGCTTAAACGCAACGGTATGGCAATACTTTACGGCTGTGCCCGATTTCAAGTCGGTAGGCGTAAAGGACGGCAAGCGTACGTACGCATATCCCGTCATTATCCGTGCGGTAAACACGGTGGACGCAATGAGCGCGACGATTGAAGAAATCCCGTACGACTTGTTAAAGAAAATTACGGCTCGCATCACGACGGAAGTGAAAAACGTAAATCGTGTACTTTACGATTTAACGCCGAAGCCTTCGGGAACGATTGAATGGGAATAATAGAATAATGCAATACTATCCGCCGTGTAAAACGGCGGATATATACTGTAAGACGTATGTGTGAAAATACAAAAAACGAATATACAATAACGAAATTTGCGTGCTACGCAACAAACGTGTCTATGTCGGCGGTGGGAAATCTCTCACCGCTGTTATTCGTGGCGTTTCATACGTTGTATAACGTATCGTACACCTTACTTGGGACGCTTGTTCTTATCAACTTTTGTACGCAAATGCTTGTCGATTTGCTATTTGCCTTTTGTTCCAAACGTTTTCCTATCCATAGCATTGTACGCTTAATGCCACTGCTTACCATTATAGGGCTTCTTGTTTTTGCGATATTGCCACCGCTGTTTCCAGCTACGGCGTACGTATGGCTTTCCATAGGTACGGTTATATTCGCTGCGTCGTCGGGACTTAACGAAGTACTCATCTCTCCGTTGATAGCCTCTATCCCTTCGGATAACCCTGAACGGGAAATGAGTAAATTGCATTCTACGTATGCGTGGGGCGTAGTGGGTGTGGTTGTCGTCAGCACGTTGTTTTTATGGCTGTTTGGCAAGGAAAAGTGGTTTGTTTTGGCTCTTATTTGGGCAATCGTACCGTTAGTTGCTTTTCTTTTGTTTACCCGTGCAAAATTACCGCCTATGCAGGCAGGGGACACGAGCGAACAATCCAACGGCGAAAAGAAGAGTTTTGTCGGCTTGTTTTTGTGCGTGGTTTGTATCTTTCTTGGCGGTGCAACCGAATGTACGATGGCACAATGGGCGTCGGGATATTTGGAAAGCGCGGTGGGTATTCCCAAGGTGTGGGGCGACGTACTCGGTGTGGCAGGTTTTGCCGTAATGTTGGGCATAGGTCGCAGTTGGTATGCCAAAAAGGGCAAAAATA
This sequence comes from Clostridia bacterium, assembly GCA_017505945.1. Lineage (GTDB taxonomy): Bacteria > Bacillota > Clostridia > Christensenellales > Borkfalkiaceae > Scatosoma. The sequence continues at coordinate 16,340 of JAFVOG010000112.1, read as the reverse complement.
TTTTGAATATTTTGCTCATTTCTATGTTTGGCGCGCTTGCGTGCTATTTTACGGCAGGGCTTAGTGGTAACGCAATCGTCAGTTTAATTGCTTGTGCATTGACGGGTTTTTGTGCATCTATGCTGTGGCCTGGTACGCTTATCGTGCTTGGGGAAAACTTTCCTAAGGCAGGCGTTGCGGCGTACGCCTTGATGGCTTGCGGTGGGGATATGGGTGCGTCCGTAGGTCCGCAAATGGTGGGCGCAGTGGTGGACGGAATAGGTAGTAGCTCGTTTGCTACGGAACTTGCCCCTAATCTTTCTATGACGGCAGAACAATTCGGTTTGCGTTCGGGTGTGTTGCTGTCGGCTATATTCCCGCTTTTGGGAATCGTGGTCATTTTGGTAATGAAAGGATATTTTAAGAAAAAAGAACGGGTGTAAATCCCGTTTTTTTCACAAAAAATATCGTACGTACATATAGTACAGTATGAGAGTTTTCTCAAATACACAAGAAGGAATTTGATATACTATGTGTAACGTATGTAATTCGTGCAATACGCGCAATACTTGCGCTTGCAACCAAACGAGAAACGGCTTGTGTAACTCGCTTTGGAATTTGTTGTTCGGCTATTGCGTTGGGACGACCAACACGAATGCGAACAACGGCTGTTGCTGTTGTCAATGCACTTGCAAACCTATCAACGTTTGCCGTCGCAATACGTGCTGTTTTGGCAATAACGGGACGTGGGGCGGTTCGACGTTTATTCCTGCAACGGAAAACACTGCGACGACGGGCTACACGAACGGCGATTTGTATTATGCGTATCAGTACGGCTTAATTCCCAGACGTGGCGGCGTATGCGGTAACGCAACGACGTACGGCAGTGGTTGTGGTTGTAACACCTATGGCGCGTACTAACACCTTACCAAAGAAAGGCGACGGGTTTCCGTCGCCTTTTTAGGTTTGAAAGACAAACGAAAAGCGCATACTATGCGTATGCAATTTTTTCGGAAGAGTTATGCGTTTATTAAAGAGAAATACGATTTACTTGTCGCCAAGAAATACACGACGCTTGCAGGGACGCTGGTATTTTTCTTTATTATGTCCGTCGTACCGCTTACCTTTTGGCTGACGTTACTTGTCGGGAAATTGCCACTGCCTACCGAACGTATATTTTCACTTGGTGTATTTCAATCGGTGCGCAACGTGTTTTCGTATTTACAACGGGAAGCAAAAAACGCTACGGCAAGCGTATCCGTGCTGTTGCTTGTAACGACGCTGTATTCGTCAACCAACCTGTTTTATCAAATGCGCCGTAGTGGAGAACTCATCTATGCGTATTCTCGTGGGCGCTCGGGTTGGAGAGTGCGTTTGGGTGCGCTTGCATTGACGGGAATCGTAACGTGTTTGTGCGTTGCCTTTTTTGTATTGCTTGCTATCGGTTCGTTTCTATTTTCCCGTTTTTTATCGCCAACAATGGAACGCATTGCCGACTACGTTTTGCTAATTGCGTTATCCTTTTGCTTGGTGCTACTGTTAAACGCCTACGTTTGTCCGTATAAGCGTCCACTCAAAAGCTTTTTGAAAGGCACGGTAATTACGGTGGCTACTTGGGTGGTGGCGGTTACGGGCTTTGCCCTATACTTGAAAATCGGTAACGTAGGCAAGCTATACGGCGCATTAAGCGCAGTAATCGTGTTTTTACTATGGCTGTACGTGCTAATGCTTTGCTTTATTGCAGGGGTGATTTTCAATAGCGAAACACAAGTCTGCCAAAACCCAAAAAAGAAAAAAACGCATAAACGCAAAGCGTAACGCGCATACTGTGGCTATGAAGATAAAATCGGGTATAGTTGCCACGCTTGGCGCGTTATTATTTTCCTTTGCTACGCTAAAAAGCGGTTCGTTGACGGACGTAGCCAAACCGCATTTGGGCGAATACGAGTGCAAAACGATAACGCTTGGTGGAAAGGATAGGTTAGACGATTTCCGCGACGTCGTATTCGAATTGAAACAGGACGGAGAGTTCGAGCTTAGGTATCAAATGAAAAACGGCTATAAAGGCAAGCAAGCGGGCAGTTACGTTTACGATAAGCAAAAAGAAACGCTGACGCTGACTATGGGCACGGATAAGGAGTGGAAACGGGAATTTCCGCTTAAAAAAGGGGAAATCCACCTGTCTATACCTTTGGGAAATGAAATTTTATATATTCGCTTCGTGCAAAAATAACAGCACCGCCTATAAGGCGGTGTTTTTATTTAATAAAATATAAACAAATGTTCGTTTTATTATAAAAAACACTTGCAATTTTTGGAAAAAGGTGGTACAATAGCTATACTTATGGAAGAAGTTACGCTGACTACCGACCAAGACAATGCGCAAAAACTCATTAAAGAGTGGTATTTTAATACGCACGACAGGGTGTTCGTGCTTGCAGGTTATGCGGGTACGGGGAAAACCTTTTTAATCGACTACATTGTAAAAGAAGTGTTGCACTTAAAGGCAGGAGAAGAAGCGGTGTTCGTATCCCCTACGGGGAAAGCGGCGGCAAACCTTGTCAAAAACGGAACGGTAGCAGGTACGATTCACGGTTTGATTTATTATCGGGAAGGGGAAGAATACGACGTCAACGAAGACGGGGAAATTATCCAAAATACGGAACTACGCTTTAACAAGGTGGAGAAGATAAACGAAAAAATCCGCCTAATCGTAATTGACGAAGCGTCTATGATTAACGAAACGGTGTTAAACGATTTGCTCAGTTTCGACGTCAAATGTTTGTTTTGTGGCGATAGTGCCCAGCTCCCACCCGTAAGCGGTAATTGTACGCTTTTGGATAATCCGCATTATACGCTAACGGAAATCGTACGTCAAGCCAAGGACAATCCCATTGTAAAAGTGGCGACGATGGCGCGCGAAGGGGAACGTATCCCGTACGGGCGTTTTGGGGATAGCGTATGTGTTATAGGGAAAAGTGGACTTTCTTTGCAAGAACGCAAGCGTTTATTTTTGAAAGCCGACCAAATCATATGCGGAAGAAACGCGACGCGCACGGCAATTAACGACGAAATCCGTTCGTATATGGGCATTCCTAAAACGCAAGCGTTGCCCTTAGACGGAGAAAAACTCATTTGTACGTTAAACGACTGGGAAAAGCCCTTAGACCAAGACGCAAGATTTTATTTGGTAAACGGCATTATCGGTACGGCAAAGGACGTACAGGAAAACTGCGACGGTTTAGCAACTATGCAGTTCACGCCCGACTTTTTAAGCGAAACGGTAACAGTGCCCTTCGATACGGGTATTTTTACGGACGGAGAGTACAAGACGGCGTACGGCGACAGGGCAATTACGCTATCCAACGGTATGGTGGTGCACGAAAGCAATTTTGCTATGCTGTGTCAGTATCGTTCGGTCGCGGACGAGCCCGTTTGTCGGTTCGAGTTTGCCTATGCGGTCACCTGTCACAAAGCGCAAGGCTCGGAATTTGATTTCGTTATCGTGTTCGACGAATCGTGGGCGTTTGGAGACGAGAAAAATCGTTGGTTGTATACGGCAATTACGAGAGCAAAAGAAAAACTACTTATTATACGGTAACATTATGGCAAAAGAACTGGAAAGATATCAAAAAATAGAACGTTCCATTATCACGACGTATCGCAAAGAAATTTGGTCGCCGTTCGTGTTGGCGGTAAAGAAATACCGCCTTATTGAAAGCGGGGATAAAATAGCCGTTTGTATTTCGGGCGGTAAGGACAGTATGTTGCTGGCAAAGCTAATGCAGGAATTGCACCGCCACAGAGAAATCCCGTTCGAGTTGGTATTTTTGGTGATGAACCCTGGTTACAACGAAGAAAACGCGAACAAGATTGAAGAAAACGCCAAACTTTTGCACGTGCCGATTACCGTTTTTGAAAGCGACGTGTTCGCCGCGGCGGAAACGGTAAACGCACAATCCCCTTGTTATATGTGCGCGCGTATGCGCAGGGGGCATTTGTATGCCAAAGCCAAAGAGCTTGGTTGCAATAAAATTGCGCTTGGACATCATAAAAGCGACGTGATTGAAACGACGGTAATGGGGATGCTGTACGGTGGACAAATGCAAGGGATGTTACCGCGCATTAAAAGCACCAACTTTGCAGGAATGGAACTTATCCGTCCCATGTATTGTATTTTAGAAGAAGACGTAATTCGTTGGAAAGAATATAACGGGTTGGATTTTATTGCTTGCGCCTGCAAATTTACGCAAAAGACGACGGGTACGGACGAGGACGCGTTTTCGGCGCGCCGTCGCGTGAAAGAGTGGATTGCACAGCTTAAAAAGGAAAACGAAAACGTGGAAAATAATATTTTCCAAAGTATTCATAACGTACAACTGGACACGTTAGTGGAATATAAAAAGGACGGGGAAAAGCACTCCTTTTTAGATAAATTCGAAGAGTAAGTGGAATAATTGCTGTTTTCAAGCATACGATAAAATATGCAAGAAAATCATTCGGTTATTATAGAACAACGCAAGAAGATTACGGTAAACGGCGTGGAGTGCGTTAAGGCATTTTCGGAAGTGAAAATCACGCTGACGCTTATCGGTGGAGAGAAATTGCACGTTGCCGGCACCGATTTGAAGATTACGGGCTTTGTCAAGGCAAACGGTACGTTCACGGCGGAAGGAAACGTGACGGGTGTATCGTACGGCGGTAAAACGTTTACGTATAAACTTTTTCGCTAATGGATACAAAAGGACAAATCATCGTATTTTTATGGTACTTGGCAATCGGGTTCGTTTGTGGAATTTTGTACGACGTGTTTACCCCGTTTCGCTTGCTTATACGTAAAAAAGCAAAGAAAAACGGTGCAATAGCGATAGGGGCGTTGGACGTAGCGTTTTGGATAGGCGTATGCGTTCTCACGGGCGCGTGCGCGTACGCGTTACATTTACCTACGGTTAGGGAATACGCGTGGCTGGCTTTGCTAATCGGTGGGATAATATATCTAAAAAGTTTGCGAAGAATAGTTGCATTTTTGCAAAATTTGTGTTATAATACTTGCAAGAGAATACGTCCCAAGCAAAAACTTGGAAGAAACGCCCAAAAAAAGGCGGAGAGAGAAGTATGACGAGAGAGAAACTGCAAAAGTTAATACCTGCAATTACCGTTGCGGCAACGTTGCTGTTCGTGTTTTTGCTGTTCGTTTTAATTTTTCAATGGGTGGAGATTGCGCAACAGGAAAAGCGCCATAACAAGTTGGAAGATGACATTACGTACTGGCAAGAACAAGTGGATAAAAGCACGTTTGACGTGGCTTGGTATGAAGGGCCAGGCAAATACTGGTTGGCAATTGAAAAAGGTTGGATAGACAATCCAGGAGAATAAAATGAGAAAGTATGCCGTAATTGACGTCGGCTCTAATTCCGTTCGCCTAATGTTTGTGGCGGACGGAAAAGTTTTATATAAGACGCTTTCCACAACCCGTTTGGGGGAAGGGATTGCGCAAACACGCACCCTTTCCGAGTCGGCAATCTCGCGTACCGTTTCAGCGGTAGGTGCGTTCTATGATAGGGCGCAAAAGGACGGAGCTGAGCAGGTTGCCGTATTTGCCACGGCTGCAGTGCGTTCGGCAATCAACGGGACAGCCTTTGTTCAAGCTGTAAAAGACGCTTGCGGACTACAAGTGGACGTAATAGACGGACAAACGGAGGCGGAAATCGGTGCGAGTGGCGCGTTGGGTACGGGCGACGGCACGATAATCGACGTGGGCGGAGCGAGTACGGAAATTGCCGTTAAAAAGGACGGCAAACTCATTTATAAAGAAAGCGTAAACGTAGGCGTGGTGCGCTTAAAGGACGTTTGCGGACGGGATATACGGGCGTTACAAGTCTATTGTAAAGATAAGACGGTAGCGTTTGCAAACGCGCCGATAACCTTGGACGTGTACGCCATAGGCGGTACGGCAACTACGCTTGCCGCGCAGTTTTTACAGCTTGAAAAGTATAATTCCGATTTGGTTACGGGTACGCGCATAACGATTGAAGATATGCACAACCTTGCGGACAAGCTTTCTTCGCTTTCGATAGAAGAAACGGCAAAGTTACCTTGTATGCCAACAGGAAGAGCGGACGTATTACTCGGCGGTACGCTGTGGCTGATAGCATTAATGGAAGATTTGAAAATCCCTGCAATCGTCGTAAGCGATAGGGATAATTTAGAAGGATATGCGCAAAGAAAAGGTTGGTTATGAGAAATAGGAGAATAGCAACTGCATACGCCGTATTCTGTACGCTACTGCTTGTGGGCGGTGGCGTGGTTTGCTTTGCGTTTGCCTACCAAGACGGCATAGACAGTATGATAGAGTGTATTGCTGGGCTTTTGGTGGGTGTTGTTCTTGCGCCTATATTTCACGAACTCGGTCACGTGGCATTTGCCAAAATGGCAAAAATGCAACTCGTTTACGTAAAAACCTTTTGTTTTGCGTGGATTAGACGGGGCAAAAAATTGCATTTTCGTTTGGTTTCCCCGTTTGCGCCCGACGAAACGCAAGTGATTCCTAATACGGGTGCGGATATTCGTAGCCGTGCGGTACAATATACGCTTGGCGGATTGATTTTTAGCGGTATCGTATGGACGGTCTTGCTTGTGGCAAGCGTTTTGGTTACGGTACTCGCTAAACCGAATTTTGAGCTTTGGGGAATGAGCGTATATACGGGGTATTTGTTTTTACTTAACGTTTTACCGTTAGAATACGGTAGTGGCAAGACGGACGCGCTGGTATATCGTGGCATTAAAAAAGGGTACGACGCGGAAAAGGTTATGCTGTCCGCTATGTATATTCAAGGCGAAATATTTGCAGGAAAATCGTACGGAGAAATAGACGAAACATATTATTTTGATTTGCCCGTGCTTGCGGAAGACGAACCGCTGTTTGCGATACTGTGCGAACTGCGCTATCGCTACTTGGTAGATAAAGAACGGTTTGACGAATCCGCGAAATATATCAACCGTTTGGCAGGCATACAGGAATATTTGACGGACGAGCAGATGCAACGCGTATGCGCAGAGTTAGTATTTATGCACGCGTTAAACGGGGACTTGGAACGCGCGGAAGAATGCGCGAAGCCCTGCAAAGCGTTTTTATCGGCTGAAACGGCAACGGCAAAACGCGTTTTGGCAACGTTTACGTTTGCCTTTGGAGAAAAGGATAAGGCACAAACCTTGAAAGAAACGGGGCTTGCGCTTTTGCAAGATGAGTGGATTGCAGGCGAAAGGTTATGGGAAGAAAAACTCTTATCCCGTTTGCAATCATAAAAATACGCGAAAAGCAAATACTACGGAAAAGCTCTACGGTAAGGTGTTAGATATATGAAAACGGTAGAAGAAGGACAAAAGAAAACGCAAAGGAGAGCTGGGATATTGATGCCCGTATCTTCGCTCCCGTCGCCGTTCGGAATCGGTACGCTTGGCAAAGGCGCGTACGATTTCGTGGACTGGTTGGAAAAGGCAGGGATGAAGATTTGGCAGGTGTTGCCTTTACTTCCTACGGGTTACGGCGATAGCCCGTATCAATCCTGTGCGTCTAACGCACTCAATTATTATTTTATCGACTTTGATTTGCTGTATCAAGACGGATTGCTGGAAAAGTCGGAATATCAAGAAATAGACTGGGGCAAGGACGAACGCAGAGTGGATTACGGTGCACAATTTGCCCACAAGACGCAGGTATTGAAAAAGGCGTACGCCCGTTTTGATAAATCGGATAGGGCGTGGCAAGCGTATTTGCGTTTAGGAAAATCGTTCGATTTTGCTGTGTTTATGTCCTTAAAGGCTAAATTTTCGTACAAACCGTGGAATGCTTGGGATGAAAAATACGCCAAATACGACGAAAAGGTAATTGCACAATACGCGAAAACTAACGCGGAAGAAATTGAATTTTGGCAGTTTACGCAATTCTTGTTCTTAAAACAGTGGAATGCGTTGCACGCGTATGCAAACGAGAAAGGCATTGCCATTATGGGGGATATGCCCATTTACGTATCGTACGATAGCGTAGAAACGTGGAAGTATAGAAACAATTTGTTTATGTTGGGAAAAGACGGTAACACGTCCCTTCGCGCAGGCGTTCCGCCCGACGCGTTCAGCGACGACGGGCAACTGTGGGGCAATCCCGTTTACGACTGGAAGAAATTAAAGAAAAACGGCTATCGGTGGTGGAAAGAACGTATTCGTTACGAACTTTCTCTGTATGATATCGTGCGCATAGACCATTTTAGGGCGTTCGACAGATTTTTTGCTATCCCCGAAGACGCGGAAACGGCGAAGGAAGGGGAATGGTTGGACGGACCGAAATCCGAGCTGTTCCAAGATTTGAAAGACTGTTCTATCGTTGCGGAAGATTTAGGCGTTATCGACGACGGCGTACGAAAGCTGTTGAAGGATACGGGATATCCTGGGATGAAGGTGTTTGAGTTTGCTTTCGACGGCAACGACGAAAACGAATATTTGCCTGTCTATTACGAAAGCAACTGCGTGGCATATACGGGCACGCACGATAACGATACGTTGCGTTCGTTTATTACGTCTATGAGCAAGAAAGAACGCAGGGCGTTTGAAAAGGCGTTTGAAGAACAATGTTTACAGTTGGAAACGCCCTATCTTTGCGAAACGATAGAAGAAGAATGCGAAAGCGTTATCCGTCTTTTGATGGCGTCTAATGCGGATACGGTAATCGTGCCTATGCACGACGTGGTGTGTTTTGGGGCGGAAGCAAGGTTAAACGCTCCTAGTACGGTAACGGGCGAAAACTGGACGTTCCGTTTTGTGGAAAAGGATTTCAAAAATCGTACCGCAGTTAAATTGCAGACGATGACAGAAGAATATAATAGGTAAACCATCCAGATAAGAATTTCCTGTTTGCAAAAAGCAAACGGGATTTTTTTATTTGTGGTATAAAAATAACGGGAAATAGAAAAACTAAAACCAAAGCGCTTGTTCAGCGGAAAAAGGAGTAGGGAATGAAGAAAATACAACGAGTACTTGGTTTGGGTTTAGCAGGTTTAGCGGTATGCTCGATGGTGGCGTGCGGTAAAGGGGACGGAGCGATAAAACTCACCGTTTGGGTGTCTGAGGCGGATAAGCCGTTTGCGACGCAGGTGGCTAACGATTTTAAGGCGAAAAATCCCGACAAAAACTATAATATCGTCATTGATATTCAAGGGGAAAACGACGTGGCTACGCGCGTATTAAACGACGTGGAAAACGCAGCGGACGTTTATTCGTATATCAACGACCAAATCGGAAAACTGATTAACGGCGACGCTTTGGCGCAAATTGCAGGCGCAAGGTTAGAACGCGTCCGCGAGGTGAATACGGAAGAATCTATGGATTCCGCTACGATTACGGTAGAAGGCTCGGAAGGGGTATATGGTATGCCTTATACGGATAATACGTTCTTCTTGTATTATAATAAATCGGTATTAAGCGAAACGGACGTACAAAGCATCGACGGTATTTTAAGTAAATGTACGGGTGGGAAACAGTTTGCCTATCCTATGGCGGACGGCTGGTATAATTCCGCGTTCTATTTTGGGAAAGGCTTGGGTTTTGACGTGCGTTACGGCGACGATATGGAAGAAGAAAGTATCTCTTGCGATTTTGATAACGCCACGGGGCAAGCGGTAACTTCGGCAATGTGGAATTTGGTGCAGGATTCCCGTTTTAAGGCGGACGCCAACGACTCGAAAATTACTGCCGGTTTCAACGACGGTACGATTATTGCTGCGGCTACGGGGATTTGGAATAGAAAGACGATTGAAAATTATTTGGGAGATAATTTCGCCGCAAGCAAACTCCCCACTTACACCTTCAATCGCGGTGAAAGCACGCAGGAACAGGTACAGCTTGTGTCCTTTGCAGGGTATAAGCTGATGGGCGTAAATAACTATTCCAAGCACAAGACGGACGCAATGGATTTTGCGGAATTTTACACGAACAGAGAAAACCAAATCAAGCACTTTGAGGCGCGCGGATTCGTGCCGACGGACGAAACGGCAAGACGGGACGAAAAGGTACAAGCGGACGTATGCGCAAAAGCCATTACGGCGCAATTAAATTATACGAAAACGCAAAAGGCAGTGCCGTCAACGCTGTGGATTCCTATGGAAGGTTTGGGCAACGCTATGATTACGGGTAAGCAAAGCGGAAACTTTGATTTGGTTGGGCAATTACGGGCTTGCGTAAACGCCATTGAAAAGGATTCGGATTAAGAAAAAGGGGTACAGGCAAATGCGGACGAATAGACGGGGAACGGCAATGCATAGGACGACAGGTGTAATTACGTCGCTTAAAAACGGTTCGGCGGTGACCCGTCTTTCCGCTTTGTTTATGGGGTTTGGGCAAATTGCGCGCGGACAGTTTGTAAAAGGCGCGACGTATGCGTTTGTCCAACTTGCCTTTACGTTGTTTATTATCTATTTCGGTTGGGAGTATATCGCACATTTATTTTCAGGGAATTTGGGTACGAAGCTTTCGGGCAGTGTTTGGAACGAAGAATTACAAATTTTTGAAAAAGTAAAAGGGGATAATAGCTTTTTAATTTTGCTGTACGGTGTGGCAACCATCGTACTCGTAACAATATTCGTTTTGGTATGGCGTATGAACGTTATGGGTAGCTACGAAAACGACGTTCGCTTAAATAAAGGGGAACGGGTACGTACGCTTAGCGAGGATATGCAGGTGCTCGTCAATCAAAAATTTCATGCGTTGCTCCTTTCGTTGCCGTTTACGGGATTGTTGGTGTTTACGGTGATGCCACTTGTGTTTATGGTGCTTATTGCGTTTACCAACTACGACTATGCGCATATGCCCCCTGGAAAGCTGTTCGACTGGGTGGGGTTTGCTAATTTCAAAACGCTATTTTCCTTGTCGGGCGGAACGTCGGGGTTTGCGTTGGTGTTTTTACGCGTGCTTGTATGGACGTTCGTTTGGGCGTTTTTCGCTACGTTTACCAACTATTTTTTAGGTTTGCTCATTGCTCTTTTAATCAATAAAAAGGGGATACGATTAAAATCGCTTTGGCGTACGTTGTTTGTTGTTGCCATTGCCGTACCGCAGTTCGTGACGCTGTTATTGATGCAAAAAATCTTGGACGGCGACGGGATATTAAACGCCGTTTTGGGTACGAAAATTTTATGGCTTACCGACCAGCGGTATTTTTCGCTGTTGCCACGCCTTATGATTATACTCGTCAATATATGGATAGGCGTGCCTTACACCCTTTTGATGTGTTCGGGGATACTGTTAAACGTGCCTACCGACTATTACGAAGCGGCGACCATCGACGGCGCAAGCCCCGTGAAGGCGTTTTTCTATATCACGATGCCGTATATGTTTCACGTCACGACGCCCTATCTTATCACGCAGTTTGTGGGTAATATAAATAACTTTAACGTGATATGGCTATTGACGGGTGGCGGTCCTGTGGATAATATGTACTACGGTGGCGGAACGCAAGCGCAATCTACCGACTTGCTCGTTACATGGCTGTATCGTTTAACCACAGACCAAAATCCGAAATTCAACGTGGCGTCCGTTATCGGGATAGTTATATTCGTTATCAGCGCGACGCTTTCGATTATCACGTATAACAAAACGTCGGCAACGAAAAACGAGGGGGCTTTTCAATGAGATTAGGAAAAGTAAAAAAGGGATTTTCCAACGCACTTGCGTATATCACGCTTGCCGTTTTGGGCGTTGCGTGGGTACTGCCCATTGCGTACTTGGTATATACCGCGTTTCGCGTAACGCCATCTACGGGTATTATCAATACGCTGTTTCCGCAAGAGTTACGACTTGGCTTGGATAATTTCGTTCGTTTAACGAAAGATACGATGTTTTTACGGTGGTTGGGCAATACTTTGCTTGTTGCTACCTGTTCGTGCGCGCTGACTACGGTATTTATTTTAATGGTAAGTTATGCGTTGTCGCGTTTGCGTTTTGCTATGAGAAAACCCGTGATGAACGTACTGCTTGTCTTGGGTATGTTCCCGGGCTTTATGAGTATGATTGCCGTGTATTTTATACTAAAAGCAATGGGGCTTACCAACTCGCTTTTGGCGCTGATTTTGGTGTATTCGGGTAGCGCAGGACTTTCGTATTATATATGTAAGGGCTTTTTTGATACCATACCGCACGCAATGGAAGAAGCGGCGATTTTGGACGGAGCAAATCAACCCGTAATCTTTTGGAAAATCGTATTACCGCTGGCAAAACCCATTATCGTATATACGGTGTTGACGTCGTTTATTTCACCTTGGTGCGACTTTATTTTCGTCAATACGATTATCAGCGATAGAAATCTATACACCGTTTCTTTGGGATTGTATAAGATGATTAACGCGGAAAAGAACAGCTTTAACGACAACTTTACCGTCTTTTGCGCAGGTGCGTTTATCGTCGGTGCGATTATCGTAACGCTGTTTATGAGTATGCAACGGTACTACGTTGAAGGGGTAACTTCGGGTAGTGTGAAGGGATAAAAAGTACCCCCGAAAGCAAGGGCTTTCGGGGGATTTTATTATTTATCGTGCTTAATCAATATTTTTTCAAGCAGGGCTACGATGGCGTACATACTTGCCGCCAACACGCACAGGATAAATACTGCGCACATGACAAGGTCTAACTTAAACACTTGACCGCCGTACACGATTAAGTAACCGATACCTGCTTTGGAAACGATATATTCGCCCATAATCGAACCTATCCACGCCATACCAACGTTGATTTTCAGCATGGAAATAAAGTTGGGTAAGGACGAGGGGATAACGAGTTTGGTCAAAATTTGAATTTTGCTTGCACCCATAGAAGTGAGTAGCAAAATCTTATTTTTGTCCGTTTCCATAAACCCGTTTAACATATTTAATATGGCAACGATAATACCGATAAAGACCGTCATAAACACGATGGCTTTGCTACCCGTCCCGCACCAAATGATAATCAGTGGGCCAAGCGCAATTTTCGGTAGTGCGTTTAACACGACAAGGTAGGGCTCGGAAATACGTCGAAAGGCTTCGCTCCACCAAAGCAGTAGGGCGAGAAAATACCCTAACGACACGGCGATGGCAAACCCTGCCAGCGTTTCCCAAAGCGTTGTGCCGACGTGATAAAACAGTGTGCCCCCTACGTATAAATCGCCAAGCGTTTTGAGTATTCTGGACGGGGAACTCGTGATAAACGGGTTTGCCCAAGCAAAGGTTGCGGACAGTTCCCAAAGGGTAAGAAAGCACAGTAAAATGCATATTCTTGCGACGTTGATAAGGATACTTTTGCGCTGTACACCGCGTAAATATCGCAAATGTTCTACGGAAATTTCTCGTTTGTTTTTCATACGTTCAACTCCTTCCAAAGTATTTCAAACCACGAAGCGAACTGTTTGTTTTCTCTGCGTTTTAACGGCTCGTCTTCGGGAAAGTCCAACGCGTGGCATGCCGTAACGGTTGCAGGACGTTTGGAAAGTACGATAATTCTATCCGCGACGGAGATGGCTTCGCTGATATCGTGCGTGATAAGCAAAGCCGTCTTTTTTTCGCTACGGATAATTTTATATACGTCGTCGCACACGGACAGGCGCGTTTGATAATCCAAGGCGGAAAACGGTTCGTCCAAAAGCAGGACGTCGGGGTTTAGAGCCAGTGTACGGATAAGCGCGGTGCGCTGCCGCATACCGCCCGAAAGGGAGGACGGGTAATTTTTCAAAAACTGTCCAAGCCCGTATTTTTTGGCGAGTTCCAATGCTCGTTCTCTGTTTTCGGGGGTGTTGGCGCGTTTGATTTCTAACGGTAAAAAGATGTTTTTCTCTATCGTTCGCCAAGGGAATAATTCGTCTTTTTGTAACATATACCCAAATGAGCATCCGTTGGTTTTTACTTCGCCCGAAGTGGGGGTAAGAAGTCCAGCCGATAAGGATAAAAGGGTAGTCTTACCACACCCCGACGGACCGATGATTGCAACGAACTCCCCTTGGGATACACTGAAATTCAAATTTTCAACGGCCAACGTTTCGCCTTGTTTGCTATGATATCGCATAGACACGTTTTCAAATTGTAAAACTTCTTTCATTTGCTGTTTCCTTTCGGGTTAATTAACTGCCGTAAATCTCCTTATACGCGCTGTCAGCATACGAGTTATCGACAAGCTCGTTCATTTGCGCGCGACGGGTAAGTTCGCCTGCGTTATCGATAATATCCTGCAAACGGTTGAAACCGCTTTCTTGCATCTGTAAATCCTTTTGCCACGAATCGATATCGCTATACCGTTTGACGGACGCCGCAAGCGATTGTTCGGAGGTTCCTTCAAAATACGCTGTAAGATAGGGCGCAACCGTTTCGGGCGTGTTTTCCTCGATAAATTTCATTGCTTTGATAATTGCGCGTAAAAATCCTTTTGCTGTGTCTTTATTTTTGTTCAGCCACGAATTTTTCGCCATAAAACAGGTGTAGGGTACTTCGCCCGACGCTTCGCCTACGGATGCCACTACGTAGCCTTTGCCTGCCGCTTCGTATTCGTAGGCGACGGGGTCGAACATCGTACAGTAATCCGCCGTGTTTGCCTCAAATGCGCTTACCATCAAGTTAAATGCAACGTCGTAGTTTAAGGTGACGTTCGTGCCGTCAAACAAATCGTATTGTTTTAATACGTATTCAAACGTCATAGCAGGCACGCCACCTTTACGCCCTGCAAGAATTTCTTTGCCTTCTAAGTCGCTCCAAGAGAAGTTGGGCTCGGGTTTTCTCGACACTAAGAACGAGCCGTCTCGTTTGGTGAGTTGCCCAAATACGGTAGGTACGTCCGTCGAACCGCCGATAAGTACGTATAATCCTGCCTCAGGTCCGCAAAAGCCGATGTGCGCATCGCCCGAAAGTACGGCGGACATTACGTTATCCGCGCCGCCACCGTTGGTCAGCTCGATTTGAATGTTTTCTTCTTGGAAATACCCAAGCGAATCGGCTAAGTACATCGGCGCGTAAAATACCGAGTGCGTGACTTCGTTGATTTTCAGTTTAGTGATAGACCCGTCGCCGTCGCAAGCAGGAAAAGCAAGGACGCTCAAACAAGCGACAAGACAGGCGGAAATCGTTTTTACGTGTTTTTTTGTCATATTCGTTACTCCGTTTATTCGAAATTTTTTTAGAATAATATATAATATGAGCGCGTGTTAATAATTGACAATTGCAAAATCTCGTAGTATAATAGTACGTACCCTGCAATTTTGGGTAGGGGAAAGAGTAAGACGATAACGGACAACTGTGAGGTTGCTATTTATGGATATGCAAAAGACGTACAATCCCAAAGATTTTGAAGACCGCATTTATGCCGACTGGGAACAGTCGGGGTATTTCCGCGCGGAGGTAGATGAAAATAAGGTACCGTTTACCATTATGATGCCACCCCCTAATATTACGGGGCAACTGCATATGGGACACGCTATGGACGCGACGATGCAAGATACGCTTATTCGTTTCAAGCGTATGCAAGGGTATTCCGCGTTGTGGTTGCCCGGTTGCGACCACGCGTCTATCGCTACGGAAGTGAAAATCGTAGAAAAGATGAAGGCGGAAGGTATCACTAAGGCGGATATCGGTAGAGACGGATTTTTAGTCCGCGCTTGGGACTGGAAGGAACAGTACGGTAATCGTATTATGCTCCAACAACGCAAAATGGGTACTTCGTGCGACTGGTCGCGTCAAGCGTTTACGATGGATGAGAAATGTTCCAAAGCCGTACGCGAAGTGTTCGTAAACTTATATAATAAAGGCTTAATTTATCAAGGTGACCGCATTATCAACTGGTGTCCTTGCTGTAAGACTGCGCTTTCGGACGCGGAAGTAGAATATGCGGAAGAAGAAGGGCATTTTTGGCATTTGCGCTATCCGTCCGCGGATGGCAAGACGCAAGTAATTGTCGCTACTACCCGTCCCGAAACGATGCTTGGGGATACGGCGGTGGCGGTACACCCCGACGACGAACGGTATAAGTCGCTTGTTGGAAAAACGTTAAAATTGCCTTTGACGGATAGAGAAATTCCCGTTGTTGCGGACGAATACGTGGACCCTGCTTTTGGTACGGGTTGCGTTAAGATTACGCCCGCGCACGACCCCAACGACTTTGAAGTGGGCAATAGACACAACTTGCCTATTATCCGCGTTATGAACGACGACGGCAGTATGAACGAGCTTGCTGGCGCGTATAACGGCTTGGATAGATACGAGGCAAGAAAACGCATTGTTGCCGATTTAGAAGCACAAGGCAATCTTGTAAAGATTGAAAAGCACACGCACAACGTAGGGCATTGTTATAGATGCCATGCTACG
>JAFVOG010000111.1 GCA_017505945.1 Clostridia bacterium | reverse complement strand
CGGTATCGCCTGAAAAAACGAAAATTTGTTGTACGCGCTATGGGAACGTGATGTGTTCACGAGGGAGTGTTATTCCCCTTTGGATTGACCAAATCAAAGCTGGACAACCCATTACGCTTACCGACCCTACGATGACGCGTTTTATTATGTCTTTGGACGAGGCGGTAGATTTGGTTTTGTTTGCCTTTGAACACGGCGAAAACGGGGATATTCTCGTTCAAAAAGCGCCTGCTTGCACTATCCAAACGCAAGCGGAAGCCGTATGCGAACTCTTTGGTGGCGATAAGAAGAACATCAAAGTGATTGGTATTCGTCACGGCGAAAAGATGTATGAAACGCTACTTACCAACGAAGAATGCGCAAATGCAATCGATATGGGAAATTTTTATCGCGTGCCCTGCGATAGCCGTGGGCTAAACTATGATAAATATTTCAAGCAAGGCAACGTAGAAAGAAACCCCTTAACAGAATTTAATTCTAACAACACGCAACTTTTGACGGTGGAACAAACCAAAGCAAAAATTGCGTCGCTCACTTATATTCAAGAACGCTTGGCGGAAAAAGTATGAAAATTTTAGTTACGGGGGCTAAAGGCTTTGTTGGACAAAATTTAGTAGCGAGTCTTAGGAATATTCAAACAGGCAAAGATAAAACCCATCCTTCCTTACAAATCGATGAAATTTACGAATACGATTTACAAAACACGGTGGAAGAACTGGAAACGTATTGTCAGGACGCGGATTTTGTATTCCACCTTGCAGGAGTAAATCGTCCGCAAACACAAGAAGAGTTTATGCAAGGCAATTTCGGCTTTTCATCCACGCTTTTACAAACGTTGGAAAAGTACGCAAACCGTTGTCCCGTGATGCTCTCTTCTTCTATTCAAGCGTCGTTAATCGGGCGTTATGCAAACGGAGAGTACGGCAAAAGCAAGAAGGCAGGAGAAGAATTATTCTTCGATTATGCGGATAAAAATGGGGTACAGGTATGCGTTTACCGTTTCCCCAACTTGTTTGGCAAATGGTGCCGTCCTAATTATAATAGCGCTGTGGCAACGTTTTGCTATAACGTTGCCAACGATTTGCCTATTACGGTAAACGATAGGGGAATTGAACTCGAGCTCTTGTATATCGACGACTTAGTGGACGAAATGTTGGCGATTTTAGAAGGACAAGGTCACCGTTGCGAATACGACGGGATAATGCCCCAAGAAACGGCAACGGGCAAATATTACTTCGTGCCTACGACGCATAAAGTGACGCTTGGGGAGATTGCAGATTTGTTATATCTTTTCCGCAAACAAAGCGAAACGCTCGTTGTTCCCGAAATTCCTAAGGGGAGTTTTGCAAAGAAACTCTATTCGACGTATTTGTCCTACTTGCCCAAAGACAAAGTGGCGTTTGATTTGAAGATGAACGTGGACGCGCGTGGGAGTTTTACCGAACTTTTGAAAACGGAAAAGTGCGGGCAGGTGTCGATTAACATTTCCAAGCCGGGCATCACCAAAGGTCAGCACTGGCATCACACGAAGTGGGAATTTTTTATCGTGGTTGCAGGTAAGGGGCTTATTCAGCAACGAAAAATCGGTACGGACGAAGTATTGAATTTTGAAGTGAGTGGGGATAAAATCCAAGCCGTGCATATGTTGCCTGGATATACGCATAACGTTATTAACTTGTCCGACACGGAGAATCTGATTACCGTCATGTGGGCAAACGAACAGTTTGAACAAAATCACCCCGATACGTTTTTTGAAGTGGTGGAATAAAAGGAGCTAATATTGATGGGAAAAATTAAAAATTTTATAAAAAAATTACTAAATAAAGATAGCAATTCGGAGTTGGAATATTTAATAGGGCATGGATTAAAAATGGGAAAAAATTCTACAATCCATTCTGGTTGTACTATCGATTCGGGGTGGCCGTGGCTTATTGAGATTGGCGACAATGTTTGCATTTCTTCTAATGTGACGATTTTAGCACATGATTATAGTCCAAATATTGTAGGATGTGGGACAAAACTTGGCAGAGTAGTTATTGGTAATAATGTATTTATTGGTACGCGTTCAATCGTGTTATGTAATGTGCGCATAGGGAATGACGTGATTGTGGGAAGTGGAAGTGTAGTGACGCACGATTTACAAAGTGGGGCAGTATATGCTGGCTCACCAGCACGACGGATTTGTTCTATTGAAGAATATAAAGAAAAAATGCAGGGCTTACGTAAAAATGCGCCTAATTTCAGTAATATGCGCCCGTGGGATACTTGGCGCGAGGCTCCGATAGAGGAGAAAAAATATATGGTAGAATCATTAAAAGATACAATGGGTTTTCTTTAATGAAACAAAGGAGCTAATATGGATATTCGTTTGGATTATTCGTCCGTACAATTTAAGAATAACGGAAAATT
>JAFVOG010000110.1 GCA_017505945.1 Clostridia bacterium | reverse complement strand
TGCTCGTCCATAACACGCGTCGATTTGGAATTTTGTAGCCCAGCAGGAAAAAATTCGCTCTTTTTCTTTTGGGCAAGCAACGGGTCGCCAAGCAGTAACGGTTTCTCGTCGCCGTTCAAAAAGCCTTGCATTTGGAAACGGTTAGTCCCTTCGTCCTCGTATTGGATAGAAGCAGGAAAATAAAACACGCCAGCAGGTATGCGTTCACCTTGCAAAGCGGACATATACAATTGCATTTGCATCTTTCTCCCCGTATAATACGCCGCAGCCGAATCGTCTATTTTTCCCGTCTTGTAATCGATAATGCGCACGTAGCCGTCCGCGCAATCTACCCTATCTACCTTTCCGTAAAAGTCGTCCGTTTTCATTTCATATTCGGTATGCTCCACTTGGAATTTGGATTGATAAATTTGACGGTACATTGCCATTGCAACGTCCACGCCCTCTTTGCAAAGTTTATCTCCAAATACTATACCGCTTGCCGTATCCTTTTGCGCAGAATAAATAGGTTTTTCTAAAATTTCTTGGGCTTTTTTCGTTGCAAAAGCCAACATTTCTTCTTCGGTCAAACCTTTTTGGGCTTGCTTGCCACATTCTTCTAAAAGTTCGTGAATAAAGTTTCCCGTATCCACTGCAAGTACCGCCGTTTCTTCGCGTTCTTGTAATTTGAGTCCACGTTCGGCAAACAGCTTAAACGGACAACTGAAATACGTTTCTAATGCGGTAGGCGAAACGACTCCACGCGAGAAAAACAGCGCGTTGGCATGGGCAATTTGAGAAACGCTTTGCATTTCTTGTAAAAAGTCGTCCTTTTCCAGTACGCTAAGCTTATCCAAAGCTTCGTACAACGTAGAGTATTCGTCCGTGCCTTTCAACCCCGTACGCTTTCTTGCGCCTTTAGCGAGCAACAAACGGCGGATTGCCGTTGTGGGACGGGAACAAAGATAAGCAAATTCTTCTTCCGTCCACGACTTACGGCGAGCAAGCGGATTGCCTTGCGCGTCGGTAAACACGTCGTCAATCGAACGAAAAATTTCGCTTACGGACGGTTCGCTACCATCTGCGGAAAGCGGATAACTAAAATGCATCTCGTCCATAAACGTACATAAATTTAAGCATACGCTTTCACGGGTGCGTACATTGACTTCCGCAACCGTCGGTTCTAAATACGCGCGCACGCTTTGCAGTTTTTGAATTTCTTGGTCGGAAACGATTGCCGTATCCCCTGCATTTGCTGGTACAGCGTCCGTCATTCCCATTGCAAACAGCACCGTAACTTTTTCAATGCGACTTTGAGAAACGTCACCGATAAATACCGCGTCTGCCTTTAAGGGAATCAGCGATATTTCCGTCGCGTCCAAACCGTCTTCCAGCACGGCAGAAAATTCCGCAACGCTCGTTTCTTTATTGCCAAGAAGCAGTTCCGCCTCGCCAAGCAACGAATCCAGCGCTCTATAAATTTGTGAAAGATATCCCTTATGCGCGCGGTCCTCTATTTCTTCTTCCAAACGTTTCACTTCCGTTTCCGCTTGAAATTCGGACATAATATCCCGTATAGCCTTACAATACGCCTTGCCCGTTTTAGCCGACTTTATGCCTTGCGTCGCGACAAGCAAACGCGTTCTACATTTTTCCAAATACTCCGTATTAGGGTACGCCTTTTTAACCGCGTCGTTCGTCTTTATCGCTTTCGTTGCGCCACCACGGTAGTTGGCAAATTTCAATAAATAATTACGATATTCGTCCGCATCTCCAAAAAAGCGGTTGGACGTCAAAGCTTGCACGGACAGCGGAGAATAATTTTCTTTTACCACGCGGAAACAATCCAACAAAAAACGTGCCAAAGGATGTGATTTTAACGAACGTTTCTCGTCGATAAAATACGGGATTTCATACTCGTCAAACGCACGCTTTACCGCAAGAGAATATTCGTGAATAGACGGCACCAACACGGCAAAATCGCGGAAACGTACGTCCGCGTGCGTTTGCATATACCGACAAATTTGCACGGCGACGTATTGCGCCTCGCCCATCTTATCTTTCGCCTCGAATATACGTACCTTGTCCGTACGCATAGCACTATCGCCTGCGTATTTGGGGTTATACAGTCCCTTACGCAAACGCTCCGCCTCGCCCGCTAAGGGTTGTCCTAAGTTAAGCGGTTTAACTTTGCCGAACTCCTTACAAACGTCTTCAAAACGCCGTTTCGCCGCGTTGGTGTAGATATCTTCTTCCCCTCCGCAAAATACGCCGATTACGTTTTTTGCGTTTTGACAAACCGCACGTATCGTTTCGCAGGATTGCTTGGTAAACGACGTATAGCACAAAAAGAATACGTTACAATTTTTCAGCGCACTATCCGCACGGATTTTTTCGGGCAAAAGTTGCAAATAACGGCTTTCATCGAATAAATTACGTTCTTGTAAATAAGCGTTATACCCTTCTAATATAAGAGCCAAATCACTGGTCTTTTTACGCAAAATATCGTCTTCTAAATTTGCCGCTGCCTCTTTCAAAACGTCCGCATCAATCCCCGACGCGAAAAATTGCGACAGCGTTTCATAAATACTCTTCGCATAGCTCCCTACCCCCGAAAGCGTTGTAAAGCACTGCAATTTCCCTTCGTTTTGGAGCTTTGTCATCACGTTTCCGACAGCCATAACCGAACCCTGTTTAGAAAGGGCTTGTTCGTGGTTTTGCAAATATCTGGAAAACGTTGTAACGCTTGTACGGAACGTACCGCCAAGTGCTTTTGTCAAAGCACGTTCGGCAATCAACGTCAAACGGTCCTCACAAAAGATAACGTTATAATCCCCCGTTTGTTCGTAGGCGGTAACGTATTGTGCCGTGGCGTCCATACATTCGGACAGCGTGTATGCGCTGACGGAAAGAATCATAAGTTCTTCTCCTTTTTTTCGTAACTCATACATCTATTATAACACATTCATAGTACAAATTTTAACTAATTTTCACAATATTTTTTGAGAAATTGATATTTTGTTTTTACAAATTAGAATTTATGTGCTATAATAGAATAGTAAGCGGTTTTCCGCTTAACGATAAAACGTAGGTACACCATATGAAACGTAAACTTTTAACGACAGCCGTTACCGCTTTGCTTGCGACGTCTATGCTGAGCGCGTGCGGAGGGAACAATAAAATAACCTTTATGGATTTTTGGAAAAAATCAGTAGCGGAAAGCGTTATCAACACCGTTACCGAAGTTAGCGAATACGACGTATCCTTTACTAAGGGCGCAAACGACGCGTTTGCGGTTGACTATCAAAACGGTACGTATAAAACGACGTTCATCAGCGAAACGCAAGGGCAAAAAATTATCTATCACTACACCACCGAATTTTCCGTGCAAGTACAATATTCCTGCGACGGACAAAAAACGGAATGGTTACAAGACAGCCTCGTAACCACTGTATCCTTTCAATCGAGCAATAACGGATTAAAACCCATTTCGTCCGAAAAACACGGGGTGAGTCACTCGCCTTTAACGATTAGCCCGTCGTCTCTGGAAACGGCATACGAAAAATACGATATGACCATCAAAACGCAGTACGACGAAACTTGCGAAAACGCCACGACGACGATTACGAATCATTTATTAACGAAAGACAACGTAACTACGCAAACGTTTGAAGTGAGTCACGGTTCGTACAATTATTTGGACAACGAACAATTGCTGTTTGCCGTCCGTTGTATCAACACAGGCGCAAACACTTCCGCAAAATTCCGCGTATATTCGCCTTTCGCTAAAACCACGCAAAAAATTAACGTAAGTTTTGGCGCGGAAGTAAGTAAAGACTTTACTTTCTCCATC
>JAFVOG010000109.1 GCA_017505945.1 Clostridia bacterium | reverse complement strand
GCGTTGTGCTTCTCTCTTTCTAATTCCATCAAGCCAGCCATACGTGCCTCCGTTTTTCTTGAGTATCCCTATAAGGGATAGGTATTTCAAATTCTTTCTGCCACGCGAAGTTTCGCGCACTTGCTACGCGAGTTTTCCATTTGTTCTTCCTGCGTAGCCACTATGGGTTTTTTCGTGATAATTCTAATTTCGGGTTTCTTTCCGCATACGCATACGGGGAAAGACGAAGGACAGCGACAAGGATTTTCCAAATAACGGAAAGCTTCCTTTACAATTCTATCTTCTAACGATTGAAAGGTCAAGATAACCATTCGACCGCCCTTTTTAATTTTTCTCGTCAACGCCAACGTCAATTCGTACAGTCCGTCAAGTTCGGCGTTAACTTCAATACGCAATGCTTGAAACGTCTTTCTTTCGCAAGGCGCTCCGTAACGGAATTTCGCTGGAATACTGCTTTGGATAAGTTTAGACAGTTCCCCCGACGTCTTTAACGGCTTGTCCTGACGCGCCCTTACGATATTGCGCGCAATTTGCCGTGCAAACGTTTCTTCTCCGTACGTCTTGATAATGCGTTCTAATTTTTCTTCCGAATACGTATTGACAATCGTTTCCGCCGTCAAGGGTGCGTTTCTATCCATACGCATATCGAGTGGCGCGTCCGCTTTCCGATAGGAAAATCCCCTATCCTCATCGTCGATTTGATGAGAAGAAATCCCAAACTCCAAAATCGCGCCGTCTCTTTCTTCAATGCCCGCGTCTTCAAACACGCGCTCGAAATTTTTATAGTTCGATTTGTATATCGTAAACCGTCCGTCATAGGGCGCAAGGCGTTTTTTTGCCGCCTCAATCGCTTCGTCGTCCAAATCCGTCGCAATGAGTTTCCCGTTTGGTCCGCTACGGCGTAAAATTTCGTAGGAGTGTCCCCCTCCGCCTACCGTACCATCAAACCAAATCCCCCCGTCTTTCAAACGGAGCGCTTGCATACATTCTTCAAGCATTACCGGTTTGTGCGAAAACTCTAACATCGGTTATATCCCCAACTGCTTAAATTCGGTATCGTAATCGACGCCTTCAATATACTTCGTATAATTTTCTTCCGACCAAATCTCCAAACGCTTACCAACACCGATGGTAACGACGTTTTTCGTAATCCCAGCCATCTTTTTCAAAACGCTGGGCAACACCACTCTGCCTTGCGGGTCTTCTTCCGCCGAATAGATACTGCCGAAGAACAAGCGCGAACCGATACTCGTTTCTGCAACCCCTTCTTCCGCAAGCGACGAAATTAAATCGTCCAAATCGTCGTCCGCCATCACGCAGATGCTGTTATTCAATCCACGGAAAAAACTGTACGTCTTTTCACCGTGTTCCCCCGTGAGCTCCTTTTTGAAACGAGAAGGAATACGCAATCTGTTTTTGTCGTCTAATTGATGTTCATACACGCCCTTAAACATACGCTTGTCCTCCTTGTATAGTTTCTCACAGTTAGTGTATGCCACTATTATATACCCACTTTTACCCACTTGTCAAGAGTTTTTATAAAATTTTTCCAAAAAACTTAAACTTTTTTGGGATTTTTAACCACTCTACCCCTTATTTTTGCGAACATTTGTTCGTAAATGCGTTTATTTTGTGTATTCCGTGCCCCCAAGAAGAAAACGGGGCGGTGGTTACCGATGGACGAAGTCCTGCCAAAAACGGACAAATTTTGCGTTTTGACCACGTTTGCCCCACCATTTATAAGCGTTTGCAGGCGGTTTGCCACCCCTATATTACCATCAAACGTTGGACAATGATAAAAGGTGGAGATTTGTTTTTGAATAAAAACGTAATGCGTACAGCCAAGCACTACCCCGTCCAGCTCCGCCTTAGGAAGATAAGGAGAATAGTCTGTATTTGGATTTTGTATTCCGTCTTCTATGGCTTTGGCAAGCCCGTCGCAAGGTAACGGTACGATTTCCGAAACTGGGTAGGTGCGTTTCGCTTTTTCTATAAGTGCAAGAAAACGTTGACTCTCCCCCGTGGCGCGCGTTGTCAACACCCCTACTTTTCCCCCATTCCTTACGGCAGGCATCACGGCTGGCTCTACGCCGATAATGGGAAAGGGGTATGCCCTCCTCATTTCATCCGCACAAACTGCCGTAACCGTATTGCACGCCAGTACGACGGCTTGCACGCCAAGCGTTGCAAAATAGTCCAGCGCCTCGCGCGTGTATGCGCGTATTAAATAAGTAGGCAAGTTGCCGTACGGGGCGCGCCCGTTGTCCCCTAAGTAGTAAAACGGCACGCCCGGTACGCGCGATTTACAAGCACGCAAAACGGTC
>JAFVOG010000108.1 GCA_017505945.1 Clostridia bacterium | reverse complement strand
GGTAATCCTATTCCCGTTGTAGATGCGCGCGTTGCAGAGACGTTGCAAAGCAACTATATATCGGTGGAAATCGGTTTGGGAAACGGTAACTATACTGCGACGGGTTATGGTAGAATAAATAATGTAAATCATAGTTAGGCGAAAAAAAAAGTAAAAAAATCGAGCGAAAAACCCATTTTAGCGTTGACAAGTTTTTTCACTTGTGGTATAATGTTGAAAATCGAAAGGTGAAAGCAAATGATTTTCGTAAACGCTTTAACAAAACTGCAAAAAGCCGAAGGAAAGGCAACGGGCGTTGCCGACTCTTTTCATTTTTCGTTTTTTTCAATTCAATGCATTTACAAGGACTGATTTTTTTCAAAATCAGTCTTTTTTTTGCTAAAAAGAACTCAATTAGAAAAAAATAAATTTATGATATAGGTACGTTATGGAAAAGAAAAAAGTGTATGTAACTTTACAAAACGGCAAAGTGTTTCAAGGCTACCGCTTTGGTGCAAGTGGAAACGTTTCGGGGGAACTTATTTTCTCGACGAGTATGGTCGGTTATATCGAAGCGCTGACCAATCCTTGCAACTACGGCAAGATTTTGGTGCAAACCTTTCCTTTAATCGGGAACTACGGTATGATTAACAAAGACGTGGAAAGCGATAAGGCTTGGACGACGGCGTATATCGTAAGGGAGATTTGCGAAACGCCTTCCAACTTCCGTTGTGAAGGAGAGCTTGACGAATACTTGAAGGCGCAAGGCGTCGTGGGCGTATTCGGTATCGATACGAGAGAACTGACGAAAATTTTGCGCGAAGAAGGTATTATGAACGCACGTATCTCTTCAAGAAAGTTAAAGGAAGACGAGCTGAAAGCGCTTGCTACGTTTTCCATAGAAAACGCCACGCAAGTTACCGCACCTACCCAAAAGGCAGTGTACGGTAACGAAAATGCGGATTATGCAGTTGCGCTTTGGAACTTTGGCGCAAAAAACAGCGAAATAAAGGCTCTCGTTGAACAAGGTTACCGTGTAATCAGTATGCCTGCTACAACTACGGCGGAAGAAATGCTTGCTTTGGACGTGGACGGTATCGTAATCAGCGACGGCGCAGGAAATCCTAAGGATAACGGCACGGCGGTAGAAGAAATCAAAAAGGTTATCGGCAAGAAACCCGTATTCGGCATAGGGCTTGGACATTTGTTGCTTGCACTTGCGTTCGGTTGCGATACGAAAAAGCAAAAATACGGACACTGTGGTGCAAACCAACCCGTAAAATGTTTACAAGTTGGAAAAGTGTACGTATCCGCACAAAATCATACCTATGAAGTGGTGAAAGATAGTGTAAAGTGCGGTGAAATTTTATTCGTCAACGTAAACGACGGTTCGTGCGAGGGGATTGATTATCCCGACCATAAGGCGTTCGGCGTACAATTTGCGCCCGAGGCTTGTAGCATCGGCAACCCCGAAAACCCCTTGTATAAAAAATTCTTTACGCTTATGAAAAAGGAGAAAGACAATGCCTAAAAGAAGTGATATTAAGAAAGTTCTCGTAATCGGCTCTGGACCTATCGTTATCGGACAAGCAGCCGAATTCGACTATGCAGGCGCACAAGCTTGCCGCGTAATGAAGAGCGAAGGCATTAACGTAGTGCTTTGTAACTCCAACCCCGCAACGATTATGACGGATAAAGCGCTTGCGGACGAAATTTATCTTGAACCGCTGACGGAAGAAACGTTAAAGCGTATTATTATTAAGGAAAAACCCGACAGCTTGCTTGCGTCGCTTGGCGGACAAACGGGTCTTACGATGGGCTGTAAGCTTGCAAAATCGGGCTTTTTGGACGCCCACGGCGTAAAGCTTATCGGTACGAAACTCGACGCAATCGACCGTTCGGAAGATAGAGAGCTTTTCAAAGAGGCGATGGAAAAAATCAATCAGCCTTGCGTACCTTCGGATATCGCGTATACGGTAGAAGAATGCGTGGCGATTGCAAATAAACTTGGTTACCCCGTAATTGTCCGTCCTGCCTACACGCTTGGCGGTGCAGGCGGTGGCGTAGCGTACAATGAAGACGAATTGCGTTTGATTTCTCATAACGGGCTTATGCTTTCGCCGATTACGCAAGTACTTATTGAAAAGTATATCGCAGGTTGGAAGGAGATTGAATTTGAAGTTTTGCGTGACAGCAAAGGCAACGTGTTAACCGTTTGTTCGATGGAAAACGTGGACCCCGTTGGTATTCACACGGGCGATTCTATTGTCGTAGCGCCTGCGGTAACTCTTTCCAACGTGGAATATTCTATGCTTCGCACGGCGGCGCTTTCGATTATTACCGAACTTGGCATTGAAGGCGGTTGTAACGTACAATTTGCATTAAATCCCGATTCGTTTGAATATTCGGTTATCGAAGTAAACCCCCGTGTTAGTCGTTCGTCCGCTTTGGCGTCTAAGGCAACGGGCTTTCCCATTGCAAAGGTTACGTCGAAAATTGCACTCGGCTATACGCTTGACGAAATCGTTAACGACGTTACGAGCAACACCTATGCATGCGTAGAACCTACTATCGACTATTTGGTTGTTAAGATGCCTAAGTGGCCGTTTGATAAATTCCTGTACGCAAAGCGTGAGTTAGGTACGCGTATGAAAGCGACGGGCGAAGTAATGTCTATCGGTACGTCGTTTGAAATGGCAATGATGAAAGCGGTGCGCGGTGCGGAAATTTCCACCAGTACGATGAACTATAAAAAGTTCTTAAACTGGACGAAAGAAGAGCTTATTGCAAAACTCCCCGAAAAGACGGACGAACGTATCTTTGCGGTATATGCTGCGCTGAAAAAGGGCGTAACCGTTGACGAAGTATTTAATATTACCAAGATTGATAGATGGTTCTTGAATAAGTTTAAGAACTTGATTGCATACGAACAAGCACTTGCAACGCAAAAACTGACGAAAGAATTATATGAAGAAGGCAAACGCCTTGGCTATTTGGATAAGGATATCGAAGCGTTTAGTGGTCAAAAAGTGCCGTATAGAAAGAAACTTGCATACAAAATGGTAGATACGTGTGCGGCGGAATTCCCTGCAAAAACGCCGTATTTCTATTCGACGGCTGACCCCAAAGAACACGACGAAGCAAAGCCTTTCTTAGAAAAGAGCGAGAAAAAACGTATCGTTGTTATCGGCTCGGGACCTATCCGTATCGGTCAAGGTATCGAATTCGACTATTCTTCCGTTCACTGCGTATGGACACTGAAGGAACTGGGCTATGAAGTAGCCATTATCAATAACAACCCTGAAACGGTTTCCACTGACTTTGACACGGCGGATAGATTGTATTTTGAACCGCTTACGCCCGAAGACGTGCAACACGTTTTGGACATTGAAAAACCGTACGGCGTTATCATTACGTTCGGCGGTCAAACGGCAATCAACCTTTGCGCGTATTTTGCAAGTCACGGTATCCGCATTTTGGGTACGTCGGCGGACCGTGTAGATAGGGCAGAAGATAGAGAACGCTTTGAAGCGCTTTTGGATAAATATTCCATTCCTCGTCCCAAGGCAATTACCGTTATGACTAAGGAAGAAGCTTTGCAAGCGGCGGAAAAACTTGAATATCCGGTACTTCTTCGTCCTTCGTACGTTATCGGCGGTCAAAATATGACGATTGCGTTTACGCAAGAAGACGTGTGCCGTTATATGGACGTTATCTTGGCGCAAGGCATTGAAAACCCTGTACTTTGCGATAAGTACTTGATGGGTACGGAATTAGAAGTTGATGCCATTTGCGACGGTAAAGACGTGCTTATCCCCGGTATTATGCAACATATCGAACGTACGGGTATTCACTCGGGCGACTCGATTGCGGTATATCCTCCGTTTAATTTGGAAGATACGATGCTGGAAAAAATTATTGAAGTTTCTACCCAACTGGCTTTGGAATTAAAAACGAAGGGGCTTATCAATATTCAATACTTGATTTATCGCGGACAGCTTTACGTTATTGAAGTAAACCCCCGTGCTTCGCGTACCGTGCCGTATATTTCTAAGGTAACGGGCGTACCTATGGTAGAACTTGCCACCAAGATTATCGTTGGGCAAAAGCTTAAAAATCTTGGTTTTGGCACGGGCTTGTACCCGTCTTCGCCGTACGT
>JAFVOG010000107.1 GCA_017505945.1 Clostridia bacterium | reverse complement strand
GCTAAGGTAACAACTTCGGGTAGCTGGGGTTTCTTCGGTATTAAACCTATGCAAGATATGAGCGCTTACGCAGATAGTCAATACGTTGTATTCCGTATGTACTTTGTGGACGGTTTCAGCGGTAGCCTTTGGTTTGGTGACGTGAAGAACTGCTTAAATGCGACGGATATAGTAGCAGGACAATGGGTAGATTGCTACTTCCCTGCGGAAATATTCAAAACCAACTGGGCAAATTGGGAAACGACGTATACTGTTAATAAGATGTGCCTTGCGTTTAGCGCAAACGTAGGTACGGTATATATCGACGAAGTATTTGTAGCCGATACAATGCCTGCGTAACAAACTAAAAAGTCTATCCGACGGGGCGAATAAAGCCCTGTCGGATAGCAAAATTTATAAAAAGAAACGTTTTTGAACTGTTTTCTTATTAAAAACATAAGATTTTATAAGTTTATAGTAAAATAAAACTAACACTTTGATTGTTGAATTTGATACAATAAATATAGGAAAAATGGAGGGAAATCCTATGAAGCAATTTTATAAGAGTCCGTTAGTAACCGTTTTACAAATCAAGCAGTCGGATATTTTTACGACCAACTCTACGGAAAATCCTATATTCGTAGACGGCGAAATAAAAGACGTAGACTGGGAAGAATAAGGGAGGACAAAGATATGTTGAAAAAGACGAAGAAATTAGTATTTGCACTTTCATTCCTGTCCTTGGCTGTATGCGCAGGCGCAGGCTTTAACGCGCTGAACGATAATATGACCGCGAGCGCCCAAACGGCAAATGCAAGCGATTTATACATAACGGCAGGCGCATCTGTTCGTACGGATGAAAAAGTAGAAGGCAACGAAGTCGTCGGCTATGATACGGGTATCCGTTTCACGGCGAATGCGTCGGCAAGCTTAATCAATTCTCTCGTAGAAACGACGGGCGATACCGTTACTTATAAAACGGGTGCAGAGCTGGGTATGTTTATCGTGCCCCAGTCGTATATCAACGATTATAGCAGTCAATCCGAATATACCGACTATTTTGATTATTTTGCAAACGTAAAGAAAAAGACCAAAGCGCAAATCGCTTACGCGTGCAACGCGGAAGATTTGGATGCGGTAAACGGTACGAAATACAGAGTGGCGATTATGGAACTCTTGGAAAAGAACTATAACCGCGCTTATCAATCGGTGGCGTATTATACGCTGGACGGTGAAAACTATTATTATACCGTGCCCGAGTTGAGCAATTCGAGAACGGTTTCTCAAGTGATTGATTCTGCGTTACAGGCAACGGACGTACCTTTCGTAGACGGTCAAAAGACGGCTATGGCAGGTATTTTGGAACGCGCCCTTGAATTGAAAATGAACGCGGATTATACCGTAGCTGTTCGCGGCGACAAGGCGGTGGATTTGAAAGCAAGATTTGCGTCTAACATTACCGCACCCGACCTTACATTCACGGTAACGGACGGTGAAACGGCGGTAGAAGTGGATAATAACGGCGTGGCAACTGCATTGCTTGGCGATAGCACGGCGAAAGTAAAGGTTACCGCATACGGCGGTTTGGTGGATTTTGACGTTACCGTAAAAACGCTGGAAGAAGATTCGACGGAAGTTATCGACTTTGCCGGTGCGAACGACTTAGACACGGCAAAAGTAGTCAGCGAAGGCTCGGCAACGACGATAAGCTATTTGGATAGCTTTGAAGGGGCATCGGGCGTAGCAAAGATGACCGCAACGCTTGCAAATAGTTCTTGGGGTCATTTCGGTTTCCAACCCGTAAACGATATGACAACGTACGCGGACAGCTATTATATCGTATTCCGTATGAATTGCAGACGGCTTTAACGGTACTCTTTGGCTTGGTGGCGGTAACAACTGCTTAACGGCGATTGAAACGGGTAAATGGGTAGATTACTACTTCCCTGCGCAAGTATTCAATAAAAATTGGGCAAATTGCACGACGGATTACTACGTTAGCAATATGGCGCTTGTAGCAAGCAAAGCGGGCGAATTTTATATCGACAAAATTTATACGGTTGCGAACGTAGAGCTGGCAAGCAACGAAGTCAACTCCTTCTCGGACGAATTGCAAATCAAGAGCTTGCAAGCAAACGGTTCTACTATTGAGTGGAAAGAAAGCTATCAAGGTGCAACGGGCGTAGCAAAAGCAACTGCGGAGAATGATGCTTGGAAAGGTATCGGTATTAAACCTTTACAAGATATGGCAGTATATGGAGATAGTGCCTATATCGTAATGCGTATGTATATCGTAAATAGCGGTGTATTGTGGTTTGGTCTTGGTAACAACTGCTTAACGGCGATACAAAAGGGTGCTTGGGTAGATTATTATTTCCCTGCGCAAGTATTCAAGAAGAACTGGGCAAACTGGACGACGAATTATGACGTCGATAGTATGGCTCTTGTAAATAGTAGTACCTTTGAAATCTATATCGACGAGATTTATACGACGGGTACCGCACCTACTGGCAATACGATAAATGCTTTTGACGACGCGACGCAACAAATTTACAGCACGGCGAATAACGGAGCATCTGCGATTACTTGGGAAGAAAGCTATGAAGGCGCGACGGGCGTTGCTAAGGTAACAACTTCGGGTAGCTGGGGTTTCTTCAGCGTTAAGCCTATGCAGGATATGAGCGCTTATGCAGATAGTCAATACGTTGTATTCCGTATGTATTTCGTGGACGGTTTCAGCGGTAGCCTTTGGTTTGGCGATGCTAATAACTGTTTGAATAAAGAAGATATCGTGGCAGGACAATGGGTAGATTGCTATTTCCCTGCGAAAGTATTCAAAACCAACTGGGCAGAATGGACGATAAATTATACTCCTCAAAAGATGTCGCTTGCATTCAGTGCAAACGTAGGTACGGTATATATCGACGAAGTCTATACGACGGGTACTGCGTTTACAGGAAATGAAATCTTAACGTTCTCTGAAAAAGCGCAAATGGGTTATACAGTGAATAACGCAACTTCTACCATTACGTGGGAAGAAAACTATGAAGGAGCAACGGGCGTTGCTAAGGTAACAACTTCGGGTAGCTGGGGTTTCTTCGGTGTTAAGCCTATGCAAGATATGAGCGCTTATGCAGATAGTCAATACGTTGTATTCCGTATGTATTTCGTGGACGGTTTCAGCGGTAGCCTTTGGTTTGGCGATGATAACAACTGCTTGAATGCGACGGATATAGTAGCAGGACAATGGGTAGATTGCTACTTCCCTGCGGAAATATTCAAAACCAACTGGGCGAATTGGGAAACAAGTTATAATGCTCAAAAGATGTCGCTTGCGTTCAGTGCAAACGTAGGTACGGTTTACGTTGACGAAGTATTCGTAACCAACGAAATGCCTGCATAAGAACAAATAACTAAACAGTCGGGCCGACGGGGTAGCTCAAACGCCCCGTCGGCTCAAACTTTATAAAAAGCCTAAAAGACTATATTAGGAGCTGGAAAAATGAAAACAATCAAACTGCAATGTAAGGTAGACGAAAGCTTTTTAACGGGTATTGCGCGTTTGCAAGCGTTACTTGGCTTTGAGCAAGGCGAAGATATTACGGTTACTGCTGAGCAGGGCAATAAGCTGGGCGTTCGTAAAACGGGCAATCAAGCGGTAATTTATTACACGCAAAAGCATCACTTTTTCCGCGAGCTGGGTGTGCTCGTGGAGCAGTTGAAAAAAGGCGAAACGGACTTTTCCGTGATAGAAGACGGGCACTTTGAAACGGTGGCGACTATGATTGATACCTCCCGTTGCGCCGTGCCGACCGTTCAGGCGTTCGAGCGTTTGGCGGATAGGTTGGTTTTGATGGGCTATAATATGATTATGGTCTATATTGAAGATTTAATAAAACTGGAAAACCGTCCGTATTTTGGGTATATGCGCGGTCGGTATACGCCCGAAGAATTAAAGAAAATCGACGATTATTGCTTTGATTACGGTATTGAAGTCGTGCCTTGCTTGGAATGTTACGGGCACATGGAAAAATACCTGTTTTGGTGGGAGGCGAATGAAATTAAGGATACGAGCTCGGTACTGTTAGCCCGTTCGGATGCAACGTTCCAGTTTTTAGACGAGCTGATTTCGACGGCGTCGAGCTGTGTAAGAAGTAAAAAAATCCATATCGGGATGGACGAGGCTTGGGATATGGGCAGGGGTAAATTTTTGACCCAGCACGGCTACGTGTCCCCGTTTGAAATTTTCGGCGAGTATATGGAAAGCCTTATAAAAATCGTAAATAAATACGAGTTACAGCCGTATATGTGGAGCGATATGTATTTCCGTTTTTGCGATACGAGCGGTTATCAGCTGTATTACGGTAAAGATTTCGTGATTCCTAAGGAAGTTGCGGACAAAATTCCCGAGAATATGGAGCTTGTATTCTGGCATTACGGCGAAGCACCTAAGTGCGACGATTATATGCTCAAAAAGCATAAAGAGCTCAATAGAAAGGTTATGTACGCAGGCGGTTTTTGGGACTGGGTAGGACATTTCCCCGAACACGACTATGCTATGGAATCCTGTCGGTTTTCCTTGCAAGCCTGCCGTAACAATGGTATAAAGGACGCAATGGGAACGGTATGGCGTAACGATAACGCGGAATGTGATTTGTTTGCAAGCCTTTTCGATTTGTCTTTCTTTGCGGAAAATTGCTACGATATAGACCCCGACAAGGAAAAGCTCCGTGCGCGCTTTGAAACGACGATAGGCGCTGATTACGACTTGTTTTACGCTATGCAATTGTATCATAATTCCAAAAACGAAGGGGACGAATATCCGAATTTTAGCAACCGTTTCTTAGGTAAACCGCTCTTTTGGCAGGATATCATGGAAGGACTTTACGATACGCATTTATTCAAAAAACCTATGAGCGGACATTATGAAAAATGCGCGAAAGCGTTTGAAAACTATCGTCAAGACGACTGGTCGTATCTCTACGATTTTGCGTATAAAGTATTCGACTATTTAGCGGTTAAGACGAAGATTGCGGAAAATCTCGTGCCTGCTTATAAGGAAAACAATCGTGAACAGCTTGCCCAAATCGCGCGCGTATTATTGCCGAAATTAAAGGAAAAGACGGTCAAAGTGCACGAGGCGCATAAGCGTAACTGGTTCCAAAGCTATAAGGCGTTCGGATGGAGTAATATGGACATTCGCTACGCCGGCGTTGTCGCAAGATGTGAAACGGCGCAAAAGCTTTTAGAAGACTATTTAAGCGGAAAAACGGAGCAAATTGAATCGCTGGAAGAAGAACGCTTATACAAAGGCTTGAACGGTTTCGTGCATTACAGCAGTATTTCTTCCCCCAACTTAAAAACCTAACGAAAAAAAGCTCGCAAACAAGCGAGCTTTTTCTATTCAACGCATACCTGCTACTATCCTTTTGTTTTTAAGCTTTGCATAAATCGTAGCTATGGTAAGCGTGAGCAGGGTAAATAGCGCAAACCAATATATAGAACCGATAAAAAAGGGAAATTCCCGTGAAAAACCGAATAGACGGGCAGGGGAGCGGTAGTGCATAAAGAAGTACGGATAGGGGGCACCACGCCCGAAATCGACGTTTAGAAAGTATAAAACGCTGGCAGTAGAAAAATAAAAGAGTGGGGGCAGTGTTGCGTTGAATATATCTTTACGGTAAAGAACGGGTATATTTTCGTCTAAGAAAAAATCAACGACGGCGAAGATAGGGGAAAACAGGTGTGTAAACAGGTTTGGAACGGACCAAGGGTGAACGCTTTTATCCGAAAACGGACCAAGCAAGAAACAATATACAAGCCCCGTGATAGTGATAGATACGGTAAATAAAAACTTGTGGCGGTATAACCGCTTGCAATGTGGAAAAAACAATAAACAAAGGGTATTGATGCCCAGCCAAATATTGGATTGCGCGGTAAAATACAGCAGTCGTTTATACGGCGCGGAATACCCGTCGTATCGGGCGGTAAAAAGACTGAAAAGTACGCCACCGAGCGAAAAAAGAATAATAAGCGTTTTCAAGGCTGAAAACGCTTTTTTCATAATTACCTTTTGCATAACAGCATTAGTATTTGCGATTATGCAAAAAAAATGTGCAACGGCTTTTATTTTGGTTAGGGAGTGTTTTTATATTTGCTTGCAAGAACGCCTACTTCTTTTTTGAATACTTTGCTAAAATAATTAGGGTCTGAAAAACCCGTTTCGTTTGCGGTTTGCGTAACGGTGTAGTTGTTTTTTAATAATTTTTTAGCTTTTTCAATTCTTTTGAAAAGGATATATTTAGAGATACCTTGACCGTAGGCGTCTATAGAGAGCTGATACAATTTCGTGCGGGAAATAAAGAAGATTTTACATAACAATTCGCTCGTTAATTCTTTGTCAAGATTTTGTTCTATATATTGTGTGATTTGTAAAGCTAAATCTTCGCTTCTCCATTTTACCCAATTCGTCGTATGCAAATAGCTAGCAACCGCATCTAATAGCTGGGCGCAGGCGTTGATATGTTCGGCTGTTTGCGCTTGAATTTCATTTAAGGCGGGTAATGCTTGCGATGGTTCAATACCGTAAAAGGCGGATTTTTTGAGCGCGCTATTCAGATGCATGGTATGGTTTTCTTGTGGGAACATATGCGCTAATATGACGTAGCCCATAACAATGCCGTTCCATTTAATAGGCGAAACGGCCTCCGTTAAGCCTGCATGACAAGTATAGATATACGTCTGATTTTCCTTTCTTGCCGTCTTTAACGCGTTAATATCGCACGCGATACACCCGTCCAGCCCGCGTTTTGTGCTACGGATTAAAGAACAATACTTAGGTGGTGATAAGGGGTATTCCGTAACAAGCTTAAATTCATTATCAAAAACGGAAATTCTAATCCCGATAGCCTTATAGAAATTTTTAAGGAAATTATTGATTTTTTCAATATCGAATGAGCTCTTCATAATACAATCTCCATTCTAATAATAACACATTATTCAATTTTTGTCTATAAAAATGCGTTATAATTGAACAAATTTACCCTTTTTTGAACATGAAACCATTGAAAAGCAAAAAATTATTTGTTATACTATGAGTATAAATTATTTTTCGGAGGCGTTTATGGAAATTTTTAATACGATTCCTACTATTCAATACGAAGGAGCGAAAAGCAAAAATCCGCTTGCTTTTAAGTATTATAACGCGGATAGAGTGATACTTGGAAAGAAGATGAAAGAACATCTTCCGTTTGCAATGGCTTGGTGGCATAATTTGTGTGCGACGGGCGTGGACATGTTCGGTCGGGGAACGGCGGATAAATCCTTTGGTGCAAAAGAAGGTACGATGGAGCACGCAAAAGCAAAGGTAGACGCAGGCTTTGAATTTATGCAAAAGCTCGGAATTGAATACTTTTGTTTTCACGACGTCGATATCGTGCCCGAGGCGGACGATATTAAAGAAACAAACAATCGCTTAGACGAGATTTCCGATTATATCGTGGAAAAAATGAAAAAGACGAGTATTCAATGTCTTTGGGGTACGGCGAATATGTTCAGCAATCCCCGTTTTATGAACGGCGCAGGGTCAACGAATAGCGCGGACGTGTTTGCTTTTGCGGCGGCGCAAACGAAAAAAGCGTTGGATTTGACGGTAAAATTCGGGGGGAAAGGTTACGTTTTTTGGGGCGGTAGAGAAGGGTATGAGACCTTGCTTAATACCGACGTTAAATTTGAGCAGGAAAATATTGCGCGTCTAATGAAAATGGCGGTTGTATACGGAAGAAAAATAGGGTTTAAGGGCGATTTCTATATCGAACCGAAACCGAAAGAACCTATGAAACATCAGTATGATTTTGACGCGTCCACGGCAATCGGATTTCTTCGTCAATACGGTTTAGATAAGGATTTTAAGTTGAATATCGAAGCAAATCACGCGACGCTTGCAGGACATACTTTCCAGCACGATTTACGCATTTCCGCCATAAATGGAATGCTTGGTTCTATTGACGCAAATCAAGGGGATTATTTGCTGGGTTGGGATACGGACGAATTCCCGTTTGACGTATACACGGCTACTATGTGTATGTACGAAGTGTTAAAAGCGGGCGGGCTTACGGGTGGCTTTAACTTTGACGCGAAAAACCGTCGTTCGTCCTATACCGTAGAAGATATGTTTGAAGGGTATATTCTCGCTATGGACACCTTTGCACTCGGTCTTATCAAAGCCTCCGAGCTTATTAACGACGGACGTATTGACGAGTTTATTGCTAAGCGTTATGCAAGCTATCGTGAAACGGAAATAGGAAAAAAGATTTTGGCAAATGAAACGAGCTTGGAAGAATTATCCGCCTATGCGGAAAAGCTTGGCGCACCTGCACTTCCTAGTAGCGGTAAGCAAGAGTATTTAGAAAGCATTGTAAACAACGTGCTGTTTGGTTAAAATATGAATACGTATATCGGTATTGATTTGGGTACGTCGTCCGTGAAGTTGCTTTTAGTAACTGCCGACGGTGCGATTTTAAGAAGTGCTACGAAGGAATATCCCATTTACTATCCGCACAGCGGTTGGAGTGAACAAAACCCCAAGGACTGGCTGAAAGCTACGACTGAAGGGCTTGATGAATTATTAGACGGATATAGCAGGTATGAAGTGAAAGGCGTATCCTTCGGCGGGCAAATGCACGGGCTCGTGCTTTTGGACGAGTATGATAACGTTATTCGCCCAGCTATTTTATGGAACGATGGTAGAACGCAAAAACAAACGGATTACTTAAACGCCGTTATAGGAAAAGAAAAATTATCGCAATATACGGCAAATATTGCGTTTGCAGGGTTTACAGCGCCGAAAATTTTGTGGGTTAAGGACAACGAGCCTGAAAATTTTGCAAAAATTGCAAAAATAATGCTCCCCAAAGATTATCTTGCCTATAAACTAACGGGGATACATTCGACCGATTATTCGGACGCGAGCGGAACGCTACTTTTAGACGTGCAAAATAAATGCTGGTCGGATAAAATGTGCGATATTTGCTCCGTGAAAAGAGAATGGTTGCCGAAATTGTATGAAAGCTACGAACGTATAGGGCAGGTACGTGATGAATACCGTTTACCGAATGCAATCGTAACGGCGGGTGCAGGAGATAATGCGGCTGCTGCAATCGGTACGGGAACGGTAAAAAACGGTGATTGTAATATTTCGATAGGGACGAGTGGAACGGTTTTTATTGCGCAGGACGGTTTTTCCGTAGATAACAATAATGCGCTACATTCTTTTGCGCATGCAACGGGGAAGTATCATTTAATGGGCTGTATTTTATCCGCTGGGAGTTGTAATAAATGGTGGATAGAAGAAATTTTGCAGACAAAGGACTTCGCAACAGAACAAGAAGACTTGGACGAATTGCTTGGGGAAAACGACGTGATTTTTTTACCCTATTTGATGGGGGAGCGTAGTCCGCATAACGACGTAAACGCGCGCGGTTGCTTTATCGGTATGCGCCCCGATACGACAAGACGGCATATGACGCTTGCCGTTATGGAAGGCGTGGCGTTTGCTTTGCGGGATTGTATAGAAGTGGCAAAGGGGAACGGATTAAAAATCAAATCGACGAAAATTTGCGGTGGTGGTGCAAAAAGCGCGATTTGGAAAAAGATTATTTCCAACGTATTCGCTATGCCCGTGTCCGTACTTAGCGTAGAAGAAGGACCGTCATACGGGGCTACGATTTTAGCAATGGTCGGTGCAAAGGAATATACGAATATAAACGAAGCGGTAAACGCTTTGGTTACAACAAAATCCGTCGTTCAGCCGAATAATGACTTAATAGAAAAATATGAAAAAAGATACCGAAAATTTCAAAAATTATATCCTGCTTTGAAAGACTTTTTTTGTAACGATTGAACGGAATTTCGGTATAGCAAAAACAATAAAAAAGGAGCTATAAATATGAAAATAATTATTAAGGAACAAACGGGCATAGCCACGAAAGTTATTCAAGACGCGCTAGACGAAGTGTTTTTGTCTGGCGGTGGCATTGTGGAAATTGAAAAGGGTTTATATACTATCGGCGCAATCCGCATTCGTAGCAATACTACGCTATATTTAAGGAGCGGTGCGGTTTTGAAAGGTACGCGCGAGCCTGAAGATTACAATATTTTAGGTCGCGATAAGATAGAACCCCTTTGCGAAAAAGACTTAAAACGCGTGGAATGGGAACTCTATACGAATAAGCAAACGGATAACGGTTGTTTTAGTATCCCTGCAAGTCGATGGAATCACGCGCTTATCCGCACGGTTGATGCAAAAAACGTTTGCATAATCGGCGAAAAGGGTTCAATGATTGACGGCTCGAATTGCTACGACGCGCTTGGCGAAGAATTTTTCAGAGGCCCGCACGGTATTTCGTTTTTCAGAAGTGAAAACGTGGTTTGTGAAGGTTATACCGTTCAAAATACGGGTAACTGGGCGCATATTTGCTCGCATAGTAAAAATTTAACGTTTCGTAACGTGACGGCGCTCAAAGGTCACGACGGTATACACGCAAACGGTTGCGATAACGTATACATTGAGAATAGCGAATTTTACACAGGCGACGATTGTATCGCAGGTTTTGATAATAACAACGTAGTGGTAAGAAATTGCGTATTGAACACGGCTTGTAGTGCGTTTCGTTTCGGTTGTACGAACGGACTTATAGAAAATTGTACGATATATGGACCTGCAAAGAATAATTTCCGTTGCGCGCTTTCCTTGGAAGATAAAATCTCGGGTACGGACGCACCTGCGCCGACGCGGAAAAATATGCTTTCTATGTTTACGTATTATGCGGATTATTGTTATACAATCCGTCAAAAACCTGGAAATATTTTAATCAAAAATTGTACTTGTAAAAACGTTGACCGCGTGGTAAATTTCGATTATTCCGGCCGTAACCGTTGGCAATGCAATAGACCGTTAACGTCGATTACGTTTGAAAACGTAACCGTTGATGAAGTACGTATACCCCTGTTTTTATACGGAGATAAGAATGAACCGATTGAATTTACTATGCGCGATTGCCGTATTTCCTACGGAGAACCGATTGAAGAGCTCGTATACGCTTGCAACTGCAAGGAAATAAAGCTTGAAAACGTACAAATCGAGGGCGTAAAAGGAAAGCTTGTAAAATCGTGGGGTAACGTAGGGAAATTGACTTGCGAGAACGTTTCGGGCGCGGAAATCGGCGTGCTCGAAACAAACGAAGAATGGAATTTCCAAGTGATTTAACGATAGAAAACTGGTGGAAAACCGTCGGTTGACTAAGGAAGAGCTTATAGAGTATAAATTAAATCGTTGATTATGAAAAATAATTGACGATTTTTTTTGTTGAAAAACAAGTAAAAAGTATAAGTTTTTTCTCAAAATTTGTATTTTGCTTTCAATTTCTATATGCTATAATACTATAAAATAAGCAGGGCAAAGGTAAGCAATGATTATCCATTATCAATCGTTAACGTTTTGTGTAGAAGACAATAAAATCAGTTTGGTAAAGTTTGGACCGTTCGTTTTAGAAAAGGGTCCGTTTGTAGAAGTGCATATTTGCGGGGAAAACAAGGATACGCATTTAGGCGCAAAGATGGTCAATTCCTCGGAAGGGAAAAATTTGCGTTACGTTTCCCATAAGCAAACGGCGCGTACGCTTGAAATTATTCAAAAATCCGAGCTGGTTGAAACAAAAACGGTTTTTATCTTTTACGAAGATAGTAATGCTATTCGTGTGTATACCGAAGTGAAAAATATTTCAGACAAAGAAATTGTTTTAGAAGAAGTATCGTCGTTTACGCTAACGGGGTTTGGTAAGAACGGTATAGATAGCGCAAAGGATTTGTATTTTACCCGTTTTATGCAAAGTCATCATAGTGAATGTCAACCGAATAGATATTCCTTTGACGAGCTGGGCTTGTTACAAGGAACGAAAGCAACGCAAAAACGGATTGCGTTTGCGAATATCGGTAGTTGGTCGACCAAGGAAGAACTGCCACAAGGTATTATCGAAGATACGGAAAATAAGGCACTTTTCATGTTCCAAATAGAGAGCAATTCGTCTTGGTATTATGAGATTTCTGACAGGGGAAGAAGTTATTATTTATATCTTGGCGGAGCAAATTTGCCGTTTGGCGGTTGGAGTAAACCTTTGCAACCGAATGAAACGTACCGCACTGTCAACGTTGCGTTGGCGTTCGGTGTAGAGCTAAACGAAGTGCTTGGCGAAATGACTAAATACCGTAGGCATATTGCAGGGAAATGTGCGGTGGATAAGCACCTGCCTGCCATCTTCAATGAATATATGCATTTATCGTGGGATAACCCTACGGAAGAAAACACGCGAAAAATCGCGCCTGTAGTGGCGAAAACGGGTGTGGAATATTACGTAATTGATTGCGGTTGGCACAACGAAGAAGACGGCAATAAAGTATACTCTTACGTTGGACAATGGAAAGAAAGTAAGGCGAGATTTCCAAACGGTGTAAGAGCGACAACTGATTTTATCCGTTCGCTTGGTATGAAAGCGGGGCTATGGATAGAACCTGAAATAATCGGGGTAAAATGTCAAGAAATACTCGATTACTACGACGACGATTGCTTTTTACAGCGCAACGGCAAACGGCTTGCGGTAATGGGTAGACACTTCTTGGATTTCCGTGCGAAAAAAGTTGTCGATTATATGACGGAAACGATTCGACGAATGGTGGAAGATTACGGCGCGGAGTATATTAAGTTGGACTATAATCAAGACTGTGGCGTGGGAACGGATT
The DNA here is from genome assembly GCA_017505945.1 of Clostridia bacterium. Lineage (GTDB taxonomy): Bacteria > Bacillota > Clostridia > Christensenellales > Borkfalkiaceae > Scatosoma. The sequence goes on along the minus strand of JAFVOG010000107.1, from coordinate 2,781 downwards.
ATCTTGCGTTTTGCGCAGGCGAAGGTTTAGAGCAATGCGCAAGGGCGTATCTTAAATGGGTGGACGATATTCGAGAAAAATTTCCAAACGTACTTTTTGAAACCTGCTCGTCGGGCGGTATGCGAATGGACTATGAAACATTGTCGCATTTTTCAATTGTTTCGACGTCCGACCAAACGGATTATTTGAAATACCCGTATATAGCAGGGAATATTTTATCGGCGGTTTTGCCCGAGCAATCGGCGGTTTGGAGCTATCCCGTAGGCGTGGGTATGGGTAGAAACGAGTTGCTTAGCGACGAAAAATGGCGGAAAGAAAATATTACGAGCGAGTGCGTCGCTATGAATATGGTCAATTCGTTTTTGGGACGTATGCATCTTGCAAGTCATTTGGAAATTTTAACAAGCGAACAATTCGCGCTCGTACAAGAAGGCGTAGAATATTATAAAAAGCTTTCTAAGGTCAAGAAGAACGCCGTGCCTTATTTTCCGAACGGGTTTAGCCGTTGGAGGAATGAGAGCGTCGTGGCAGGTTTTATAGCGGAGAACAAAATCTATCTTGCCGTTTGGGGGTTAAAGCAAACGCTTGTCCGAGCAAATATTCCAAGTATCCGCAAAGCACAGGTCGTGTATCCGTTATCTTCGACGGCAAAAGTTCGTTGGACGGAGAATGAACTGTGCGTTCAATTTGCGAAAAAGCAATCGGCAATATTTATGGAAATTGAGCGATAAAACAAGGCAAAAAAGCCTGTTTGTATTATAGCAAAAACTATAGCAAAAAAATAAAAATGTTTATTGACAAAAAACAGTGTTTTGTTATAATAAAATAGATTTGAAAATTTGCTGTAAGAGGCGAAAATGAAACGGTTTTATAGGTTTAGGAGAGAAAAATGACGAAACAAGAGAATGCTTATAATAGCATGCAAACAGATGAAACAACCGAACACGGGGGCGAGCAATCGGCAAGGAATAACGCAAATAAAATAGGGAGTATGCAAACGCGGAAAAAGCAACAAACGATATTTATAGTCGCAATGATGTTTATTCCTATTGCATACTGGTTGTATCAATGGTTATACATAAACGGTACGACGATTGCAATGGCGTTTCAAAACAACGACGGGGCTTTTTCATTGGAAAATTTTGTTCGCGTAAAAAATCTTTTGACGAATAAGCAGGGCGGTTTGCAATTAGTTTGGTCACTTAAAAACACGATAAAGACCTTTTTTTGTACGGAGCTTATCGGTGTGCCCATTTCGCTTGTGATGAGCTATTTTATTTATAAGCAAATCCGTGGTTATAAATTTTTCCGAATCGTATTTTATTTACCGCATATAATCCCCGGGATTGTACTCATAACGGTATTCAAGCAATTATTAAGTCCGCTTGGTCCGTTTACGGCACTTTGTAATAATATCGGAATCGTTTTACCGGAAGAAGGTTTGTTACATACGACGTCTACGGCAATGAATACCATTATTTTTTATTGCATTTGGACGACGGCGTGCGCGAATATCCTTTTTTATAGCTCAATGTCGCGAATTCCGCCCGAGCTTATTGAAGTAGGAAAATTAGAAGGCTTGCAACTGTTCAAAGAACTTATCTACGTCGTAATGCCTTTGATTTGGCCGACCTTTTCCACGACGATTGTGCTCGATTTAACGGGTATCTTAAATGCAGGCGGACCTGTGCTGTTATTCGGTGTAAACGACGTCGTTATGAAAGCGCGGGCAACGACCTTGCCGTACTGGTTCTTCTCACAGGTTTACGATGGCGGTATAAGTGGTATCGGTTCCTACGGCGTAATGTCCTGCGTAGGCTTGATGTTTACGGCAATCAGCGTACCGTTTACCTTGTTTATAAGGTATTTACTCAATAAAGTAGAAACGACGGAATATTAAGGGGTAAACGGATATGATAAAAAGAAAAAAGAACCTACTGGAACAAAAAAGCGTAGCGGAAAAAGTAGTATTCGGGATAATGTTCGTTGTGTTTTTGATTTGGGCAATATCCTTCTTGTATCCGCTTGTTTGGTTACTTATAAACTCATTAAAACACAATTTATTCTACTTAAAGGATTTAGCCAAAGGCTTGGCGTTTCCTACGGCAGGGCGCTGGGAATTTGAAAACTATATAGAGGCGTTTGAAAAGCTGGAATATAACGATACGAAACTTTTAGGAATGCTTTTTAACAGTATTTGGTATTGCGTGGTCAGTATCGGGGTAAATATGTTTTTCTCGTCTTGTACGGGTTATGTTTTATCCAAGTATAAATTCAAAGGTCGGGATTTTATTTACGGCGCGGCGATTGTTTGTATGACGATACCTATTTTTGGTACGGGCGGTGCAACGTATACCTTCTATTACGTAACGGGTATGTACGATACGCCTATGTACGTCATCTTCTCTTCGCTCGGTGCGTTTGGCGTTCGGTTTTTGATGCTATATAGCTTTTTTAAGAGCGTGTCTTGGGAATACGCCGAGGCGGTATTTTTGGACGGCGGGAACGATTTCACCGTATTTTTCAAAATTATGATTCCGATTGCGTTCCCTATGGTTATGACGTTATTTATTACCGGCTTTATCGCCCAGTGGAATGCTTATGAAGCTATGCTATTGCATATGCCTTCGTGGCCGACGCTGGCGGTAGGTATCTATAAAGTATCTGGGTATTTTGATAACGATAGACCGTTACACTATGCGTCAATGGTTATTTCCATGATACCAGTGATTGCAATCTTTATAGCATTTTCCGATATAATTATGAAAAACTTATCCGTAG
>JAFVOG010000013.1 GCA_017505945.1 Clostridia bacterium | reverse complement strand
TCTTTCTCGTACATTTCCGCTTGGGGAGTCCAAAATTCGGGCAACACATCCCAAATATGTTCGCGGACAAGCCCGTTTGGATATACCATTGCGTTTTTTACGTCAAATTCGCGCAAGTAGTCTTCCACGCGCACAGCGTGTTCCTTACCCATTGCCTTTGCCACCGCCATACACGTATCTTTCGCCCTACCCAAAGGGGACGAATAAAAATAATCAATGCTTTCGTTTTTGAGTTTTTTCGCCAAAAGCTCGGCTTCCCGTTTGCCCTTTTCGGTGAGCGTATCGTTTACATAATCGGGGTCGCCGTGGCGCACGATTAAAATTCTCATACAGGTCTTACTTTCCAAACAGCGTTTCTTCTTCCATAAACGCCATCAAAATACTGTTTTGTACGTATAAGTACTCGTCTTTAATGCGGATATTATCCCCGTCAAGCTGTAAATATTGCACGGACTTTTTCAATGCATTAGGAAAATCTTCCGCGATAGGTTTACCAAATTGTTTTTGATACGCGTTCAGCGAAAGCCCTTTCGTCGTTCGAAGGGCAAGCATTACGTACTCGAATTTCGCATCCGCTTCTTCTACTTCTTCGCAGGTTACCGCAGGGTAATGCCCCGAAATGATACATTTCATATATTCGTCCAAGTTAAACGTGTTGGTAAAACGTTTGCCCTGCATAAACGAACTTGCGGAAACGCCTACGCCGATATATTCTCCCCGTTTCCAGTAATTTAAGTTATGCCTACTTTCAAACCCAGGCTTTGCAAAGTTGGAAATTTCGTACCGCTTAAACCCACGTTCTTCCAACAGCGTTCTGCCGTACTCGTACAATTCCGCCACTTCGTCCGAATCGGGAAGTTCCCCGTTGAGATAGTCGGTAAAAATAGGCGTGCCGTCTTCTACCGTAAGCGCGTACATAGAAATATGGCTACTCCCGCAAAGAGTGGCAAGTTCCACCGTCTTTCGCACGTCTTCTTTCGTTTGGTTTTTAAGCCCAAGCATAATATCCGTACTAAAATTTTTACCTTGCAAAAGTTTGGTTGCGTACACGTAATCCCTTGCGTTATGGATACGTCCCAAATCGGCAAGCTGTTCGTCGATTGCCGTTTGCAAACCGATAGAAAAGCGGTTAATGCCTGCCTTTTCGTACGTTTCTACTTTGCTTTCGCCTATCGTGCCAGGGTTTAATTCCAGCGTAATTTCCGCGTCCTTGGTCAAGCGGAAACACTGACGGATTTGGTTCATTGCCCCTAAGATAAGCTTGGGCGGAATATACGAAGGCGTACCGCCACCGAAATATACGGTGTCAAACTCATAATTTTTCAGTTCTTCTCCGCGCATTTTCAGTTCTTTATACAAACACGCCATATACGCCTCGGCAAACTCGATTTTGTCGGGGAAAGACGTAAAGTCGCAATAACTGCATTTGTGCCTACAAAAAGGGATATGAATATAAATACCTGCCATACCGTTTAATCCTTATTCGTTTTCAAAATCTCCATAAATACTTCACTGGGCACGTCTACGCTACCCACTTTACGCATACGCTTTTTCCCTTCTTTTTGCTTTTCCAAAAGCTTGCGTTTTCTCGTGATATCGCCCCCGTAACATTTAGCAAGGACGTCCTTTCTAACCGCCTTTACCGTTTCACGCGCGATAATTTTACCGCCTATCGCCGCCTGCACGGGAATTTCAAAAAGCTGACGGGGAATAGCCCCTTTCAAGTTTTCGCAAAGCGTTCTGCCCCGTTCGTACGCCTTATCTTCAAATACAATCGTGGACAGCGCGTCGCAAATTTCGCCGTTTAACATAATGTCTAACTTTACAAGCTTGGAACGTTGATAGCCAGCCAGTTCGTAATCGAAACTTGCATACCCTTTCGTTCGCGATTTGAGTCCGTCGAAAAAGTCGTACACGATTTCATTTAAGGGGAGCGTGTATTCCAACTTCACCCTGCGTTCGTCCACGTACGTCATATTCTTGAATACGCCACGCTTTTCCTTACACAAGTCCATAATCGGTCCCATATAGTCGGGCGGAGTAAATACTTCCGCTTTGACAATGGGTTCTTCCATATACTCGATATCGCTGGGCGGTGGCAAGTGCGTGGGATTATCTACAAAAAATTCTTCCCCGTCCGTTTTATGCACCAAATAGCTAACCGACGGCGCGGTGGTAATGATATCCAAGTTAAATTCTCTTTCAATACGTTCTTGGATAATTTCCATATGCAAAAGCCCTAAAAATCCGCAACGGAAACCAAAACCGAGCGCAACGGAATTATCCGGTTCAAAAATGAGCGACGCGTCGTTAAGTTGCAATTTTAATATAGCTTCTTTCAAGTCGTTAAACTTACTGCCGTCCAAAGGATAAATACCGCAAAATACGACGGGTTGTACCTTTTTATATCCAGGAAGCGGTTCTTTGGCAGGGTTATTTGCCAGCGTTACCGTATCGCCCACCGCCACGTCTTGTATTGATTTAATGGACGCCGCTATATACCCTACTTCGCCTGCTTTCAGCGACGTTTTAGGGGATAAATTAGGTGCAAACGCCCCCACTTCCGTTACGTCGTACGTTGCCGTAGATAAAAACGGTTTAATGGTGTCGCCCACCTTTACTTCGCCGTCCTTAATGCGCACGAACAAAATAACGCCCTTATAGTTATCATAATAGCTATCGAAAATAAGTGCTTTTAAGGGCGCGTCCGTGTCCCCCGTCGGCGCAGGAAAATACGACGTTATCGCTTCCAACAAATCTTCAATGTTCGTACCTTCTTTTGCGGAAACGCAAGGGATTCCTTCCGCGTCCAAACCGATAACGTCTTCTATTTCTTTTTTTACTTCGTCCACCCTTGCGCTCGGCAAGTCGATTTTATTGATAACGGGTAAAATTTCCAAGTTGTTTTCGAGTGCCAAATACACGTTGGCAAGCGTTTGCGCCTCTACCCCTTGGGTTGCATCGACAACGAGAATTGCCCCTTCGCACGCGGCAAGGGAACGGCTGACCTCGTACGTAAAATCGACGTGTCCTGGCGTATCGATTAAGTTGAATTCGTACTCCTGCCCGTCCTTTGCCGTATAATACATACGTACGGGGGTGAGTTTAATGGTGATACCGCGTTCTCTTTCGATATCCATACTGTCCAAAAGCTGTTCTTCCATATCCCTATCGGATACTTGTCCCGTCCGTTCGATTAAACGGTCTGCAAGGGTACTTTTGCCGTGGTCGATATGCGCGATAATACAAAAGTTTCTCAAACGTTGATTAGGTTTTGCCATAACTGTTCCTTTTTGTTAATTCTCTTTGCGGAAATCGTCGATAAAACAATGCAATGCGTACGGAATAGGCGTGTGCTTTTTGAGCAACATACCCACCGAGCGCACGGGGAGCGGAACGTCCGTTTTTACTTCAAACAGCGTACCGTTTTCTAACTCTTTCGTAACGTATTCGCGCGGAATCACCCCGACACCCATACCACTAACGACAAGCCGTTTCATCAGTTCCCAACTACCCACCTCGATAGACGGTTTGCTCTCTACGCCGTGCGATTGAAAGAAGTTATCCAAAGACATACGCGAAACGGCGTTTTTCTCCATTAAAATTAAATCTTGAATTTCGCCAAGCGAAAGGGTTACGTCCCGTAAATGCCCGTACTTTTCACCTGCCACGAATACGTCGTTTAAGCGCATACAGTTGCCGTATAATTTCAGTTCGGAATCGGTCGTAATCGGTAAATTGACAAACGCCACGTCGCATTTGTCCGTTTTCAACTGTTCTATCGTTTCGGGCGTTATCCCCGACAACAAATCAATTTTCACCTGCGGAAACCGTGCGTGAAATTCCACGATTTTGTCCGCCAACATATATTGAAAAATGGTGTCGCTTGCGCCGATACGTATTCTGCCCGTTGCCGAAGTTTGCATTTCGCTAATACGATTTTGCGCTTCGCTAAGCAAATTGAGCGCGCGTTCCACTTCC
>JAFVOG010000106.1 GCA_017505945.1 Clostridia bacterium | reverse complement strand
GCAAACACGCATACGCATATTCAAAGAGTGCAAGAAGAACACAATAAACTGAATACGGTGCTTGAAAACGTTTCACAAGGTATCGTCGCTATTGACGAAAATAAAAAGATTATTTTTGCAAACAAGAGTCTTTCTATTATTTTCGATTCCACCGAAAACGTTACGGGCAAGGATTTTATTTACCTTATCGACGATTTACCCCTTTGCGAAAAGATAGCCCGTCATCTTGGCGAAAATTACGTTTCCGAATATACCTATAAGGGCAAAGAATTGTCCGTTGTAATTCGCAAGGTGGATAGCCAAAGCGATAACGTATATTCTATCGTGATTATTACGGATATCACCAGTCAAAAGGCAATAGCAAAGCAAAAGAGCGACTTCTTTGCAAACGCTTCACACGAATTAAAAACACCCGTAGCGGTTATGCAAGGCTTATCGGAATTACTTCTTTCAAAAGATACGCTTGACGACGGCTCTAAAAAGCAAGTGGATAGAATACACAAAGAAAGTTTGCGCCTTGCTTCGCTTATTTCCGATATGCTCAAATTAAGCAAACTTGAAAACGGCGAAGAAACCGAACTTGTTTTAATAGACGTTAATTTGCGCGAAATTGCCGAAGAAGTGTTGGCGGAATTATCCACGAAACTCGCCGAGAAAAATATAGAGGCAAACGTCACGGGGAACGCAACGGTTGTTGCTGATAGCAAGAAAATATTTGAGCTTATCGAAAATCTTTGCTTAAACGCTATCAATTACAATAAAGACGACGGAAAAATTACAGTTTCCATTACTGAACAAGTGGACGGTGTTATGTTGAAAGTTTCCGATACGGGAATCGGTATTGAAAAAGAGAATATTCCACGTCTTTGCGAAAGGTTTTACCGTGTAGATAAATCCCGTTCTAAAAAGACGGGCGGTACGGGATTAGGGCTTGCAATCGTAAAACATATATGCGCGCTTTACAATGCCGAGCTTTCTATTGAAAGTGAAATTGGCATAGGTACGGTCGTTTCAATATTTTTCCGCAATAAAAATTAAAACGGTATTATATAAGCGAAGAGGCTTGCCGTTTTGTAAAAATGTAAGCATCTTCAAATTTAGGTTCGCCCGACGGAAGCACACAGCAAAAAAGCACAGGATAATTCCTGTGCTTTTTGCTGGTGACCCGTACGGGACTCGAACCCATGTTACCACCGTGAAAGGGTGGTGTCTTAACCGCTTGACCAACGGGCCGTGTATATATAAACGATTTTTTCGTGTGTTGTCTTGGTAGCGGCGATGAGATTCGAACTTATGACCTATCGGGTATGAACCGATCGCTCTAACCAACTAAGCTACGCCGCCATTTTGGTTGCGGGGGCAGGATTCGAACTTGCGACCTCCGGGTTATGAGCCCGGCGAGCTACCTAGCTGCTCCACCCCGCGATATCGCGTTTGCAAGCCACGTAACCGCTTACGTACTCAAAACAGCTTATTAACTATACCAAAAAGAAAAATGTTTGTCAACTGTTTTTTTCGCATTTTTTCAAAAAATTTTCAAAAAGAATAAAAAAGTTTTTTTAGGCAAAATTCTATCCGATTTTTAGATAGAAAGTGTAGGCTTGGGAGAAGAAAAGTTTGGGCGTTTTTGGGTAAAGGGATAAAAACGCTTTACTTTCCGCATTGTTTTTAGTATAATGTAAACGAGATATTGCGTGCATTTTTGCAAAAAGGACGACGTATGAAAATTTCTACGAACTGGAAAGATTATTCCATCATTGCAACGGGTGACGGGTATAAATTAGAACGTTGGAAGGACGTGTATTTGCTCCGTCCCGACCCCCAAGTCATTTGGCCGATGTCGTGGGACTTATTTTCCTATCCCAAACTCAATGCGTATTATAAGCGGAGTGAGAAAGGGGGCGGTGGTTGGAAAATTGTAAAACCTTTCCCCGACGAGTGGAATATCAATTATGAAAAGCTGAACGTGCGTTTCAAAATTAAGCCGATGGGCTTTAAGCATACGGGGCTTTTTCCCGAACAAGCGGTGAACTGGGAATACGTCACGGAGCTTATCCGTTCGGCAGGCAGACCGATAAAGGTACTTAACTTATTTGCCTATACGGGTGGCGCAACGGTGGCTTGCGCCAAGGCAGGTGCGCAAGTAACGCACGTGGACGCGGCGAAGGGTATGGTGGAGCGTGCAGGCGAAAACGCACGGCTTTCGGGAATTGAAACGGGGATTCGGTATATCGTGGACGACTGTATCAAGTTCGTGCAACGCGAAATCCGCCGTGGCAATAAATACGATGCGATTATTATGGACCCGCCTTCCTATGGTAGAGGCCCAAGCGGTGAAACGTGGAAGATTGAAAACGATTTATATACATTTGTCGAGCTGTGTTCCAAGGTGCTTTGCGACCAGCCGTTGTTCGTGTTGATTAACAGTTACACGACGGGTTTGCAACCTATGGTACTCAAAAACATTTTAGAGCTTACGTTAAAGGACTTCAAAGGCAAAGTAGATGCTTACGAAGTAGGCATACAAACGGAAGAAGGAATCGCATTGCCTTGCGGTGCAGGAGGGATATTCGTTTATGACGCAAACGATTGAATCGGCGGAAGTTTACCGTCCCGAATTTGAAATTTTATACGAGGACAACCATATTATCGTGGTATTAAAACCGCAAATGACGGCTTGTTGTCCCGACGAGAGCAAAGACGATAACTTGCTTGACCAAATCAAGAAATACGTAAAAATTACGTATAACAAGCCTGGAAACGTGTACGTCGGGCTCGTACACCGTTTGGACCGCCCTACGGGCGGTGTAATGGTTTACGCTAAGACAAGTAAAGCGGCGGCTCGGCTTACGGAAGGATTGCAAACGGGGGATTTTGAGAAGAAATATCTCACGGTGCTTTGCGGTACGCCTGCGCAAGAGCGTGGCACGCTTTGCAATTATTTGCGTAAAAACACGGTGAACAATATGGTGTATATTTGTACGCCGACGGAAGACGGGGCAAAGTATGCCGAACTCGATTATAAAATCGTGGAAACGGTAGGCAAATATACGCTTGCGGAAGTGCGTTTGCACACGGGCAGAACGCATCAAATTCGCGTGCAAATGGCAGGCATCTCGCATCCTGTATTCGGCGATATGCGTTATGGCGGAGCGTTGGCGAAAAAGGGTAAGTTAGCGTTGTGGGCGTACTGCCTTTCGTTTTTGCACCCCGTGACCAAAGAACGTATGCGTTTTTTGGCGTATCCACCCGAGGAAGAGACGCCTTGGAAAGCGTTTCATTTGGAAAAAGCAGTGGAAATTCGATGAAAAATCGCTAATTCAGCAAAAAACGGATAAAATCGTGTAAAATGCGATTGACAAACGATAGTTTTCCGTGTAAAATAGATAGGTACGATAGTATAAAATAAAGTGAAATCCACAAAAAATGGAGAGGCACGTTTCATGAATAAGAAGAAACTTACAGCAATGTCGATTATGCTGGCTACGATGGCGGTTTCGTCGGTAGTTGGCGGTGTGATGTGGAAGGGAGACGCGGTTGCGGAAGAAACGAAAAACGCATACGCGCTTACTTCCGTATTTTCCGTGGACGGTGCGGAATTAAACGTAGAGCAACAAACGGACGAATCGTACGTTACAGCCATTGAGCTTAAGGACGCAGGAACGGCAAGTTTTGCGCACAATCTGGCGTACGAATGGCGCGAAGCGGATACGAGTGAGGCTCGTGGCTTTGCCGTTAAGTATTTCCGTTTTACGTTTGCGTTTAAGACGCTTGATTTCAAGTCGGTAACCCTTTCGATGGACAGTGAATCGGCTTGGGCAACGAAAGACGACAAAACGACGAACAAATTGATTTTTACGGAAGAAGGCGGTAACTATTTCGTACAAATCAACGACGATACTACGACGAAGACGCAAATTGCGTTGATTGCGGAACAGCCAATGACCGTATCCTTTGGCGAGGGTGCTACGTTTGGTGAATTTACCGTTGCGCTTTCGGGGGTGAATAAGACGTCGGATAATAGCGAAGTCGGCGTGTTAGGCTCGTTTACGAATATCGCGGGGAAATACGGCGAATACGTTTACGAAGAAAAAGCGCCTTTGCAAATTACAGCAGAACTTCCTGACGGGGCTGATGCGGACGCGAAGCTTTCGATGCTCGTATATGAAATTAACGGGCAAGCATTTGACGAGGCAACCGAAGATAAGAAAATTTATGATACGGCGGCGCCTGTACTGGTTGTAAATGAAGAATTTTCGGGCTTTACGATGGGTGCGACGTTTACGATGAACTACGTAATGGTGGACGTATTGCAAGATACCAACCTTTCCAAGACGATGGAGTATTACCAATACGACCCGACGGATACGGTTATCACCGACGGTATTGACGAGTTTGACGAACGTAAACAAACGCTTACCACTTCGACGATTATCTTCCCGATGCCTTACGAAGACGGCGGTAGTGGCGAAACGACCACCGTATATAAAAAGCACGGCATGGAATTTGTTTCTATCCGTTTTACGCTTGGCGATAAAGTGCATACGGGCAACACGGACGAACCCGCCAAAGCGGTTTACGATTTGGCTTGGTACACGGACGACGCGGTACAAGTACCTTCGGGTATGCGCCCCAGCGATTTGTGGTATATCGCGTTTGATAGAAGTGAAGTAGGTGCAACCTATAAATATTTGCAAACCAACTCCACCACGAAAAAGAACGACGTAATTAATGAAGCGGATTATTTGGCGAAGAAAGTAGATTTCGACGGTAAAGAAGCGGTGGACGGCAAAGACGGCGCGCTTACGGTTGCGGCGAAAGACGTGTATGCAGGTGCCAACTCGTATATTTATATCCCTTCGCTGGAATGGTTGTTCGACGATGACAACGGCTATCGCAATTTGAAGTTTACGATTAGTTACAAAGCGCCTGGTTCTACTACGGCGGCGACGTCGAGTGGCTTGGCGTATAATAAATTGCAACTTTCCGTATCCAAAGCCGGTACGTACGAATTTAAGGTATTTGCACAAGACGCGGAAGATAACCCGATGCAATATTATTTGGACGGAGAACTGGTGGACGTAACGGCGGATAACGTTTGGGATATTGAAGATATTCCGTACTTCTCGTTCTCGGTGAAAAACCAAGGTTTGAAAGTAGATGACGCGAAGAACACGAAGAGAAAATACACGTCTGTACTTGACCAAACGTACACCGTGTCCGCGTTGACTGTGGTCGGTTCGGTTAGTTTGCAAAGCAATTATGCGCTCTATAAAGTAGACGTGACAGAATATAACCGTTCGGTAACGGACGTTAGCAAACAACTTTCTACCAGCGATTTCTCGGCAGTAACGTACGCGCAAATTGCGGATAAATTAAAGACGAGCGAATATGCGCTCAGCACGGCAAACGGCAAGTATTTCGATTTGTACTTGAAGGCGTACTCTGCAATTATTGCAGAAAATAAGGACGTGGAACGTGATGCCGTACTCGGTTGTTTTGAAAAAATCGGCGTTATGGGTGACCGTGTAAACAACGAAACCGATAAGTACGAAAAATTTGAGGGGGACCCTGCGTCCCGTACCTTTAAGACGGTAGAAGAAGGTAACTATCTTGTTTTGGCGGATTACTACGAACAAGCTATTCCCGAAACGACGAGAGCGGCTGCGTATAAGTTAGTCGTTGTCGAAACGAAAGTTATGACCTACGAAGGGGAAACAGACTGGTTGCAAAACAACGTCGTTTCCATCGTGCTCTTCTCTATTGCAGGCGTATTGCTCATCATTATCATCATCTTGTTGTTTGTGAAACCTTCCGATGAAACGTTGGAAGATTTGGACGAAAAGTCTGTAAAGAAAAAGGACAGGAAAAAGAAAGAATAAGCATGTAAAATGACGCCCCGTTGCAGCTTGCAACGGGGCGTAAATAGTATAAAAATAGTTGCGTTTTTTTATGCCAAACGGTATAATAGAATAGAGGTGCGCGATTGTGATACAGCTAATTTGTACTACTCCCCAAACGTTAAAAAAATTTACCGATGAAAATTTGGCGTCGGCGTCTTTTTGTTGGGATTATCTCATTAAGAATAAAGAAATTAAGATAAACGGAAAAAAGACAGGGGCGGACGTACTGCTTTGTGCTGGGGATACCGTGGCGTATTATATGACAAAAAAGCAAGAAGAACGTTTTGGGTTTTCCGTTGCCTACGAAGACGAACACGTGTGTATCGTGGATAAAGAAAGCGGTGTAAATTCCGAAGCGGTGTTTGCG
>JAFVOG010000105.1 GCA_017505945.1 Clostridia bacterium | reverse complement strand
TAATCTCAAAGAAAAGGATAATTTTTTACAAGTTAAAATCCGTTCTACGGTACTCGCTTGTAGCGAAAAGGAATATCCTGTAAGAATGTTGATGGGGAATTGGGGCGGAGAGGTATTCGAGCCCGTGTATTTACGTAGAGCCGCGCACACTTACTGTTGGGATATTTTGCCAAGAGCGGTAAGCGCTGGACTTTGGAAAGGAGTATATTTAGAAGAATATAATCCCTTAGAGTTTAAGCAATTTTTCATAACGACGAAATGTATAAAAGGCGACGTTGTACGGGTTTTTGTAGCGTATGAGTTTGATTGTTACATAAACGAAGCAAAAGGATATGAATTAGAAATTCGCGGGGTTTGTGGAGATAGTTCGTTTTATCATAAAATTCCCGTGTCCTTCAAAGCAGGCAGTACGGAAATTTACTTGCACAATCCAAAGCTTTGGTGGCCTTTTGGCTATGGTGAGCATAATTTATACGAAGTTCAAGCAAAGCTACTCTCTGCAAAAGGAGAAGTGCTGAGTGAAACGAAAACGCGTATGGGGATAAAAACGGTGAAATTATCCCGTACGGATACCGCGAAGGACGGTAAATTTGCCTTTATCGTAAACGGGGTAGAAATTTACGTTCGCGGAATGAATTGGATTCCATTGTCGCCCTATCATTCGCAAGATAAAGAGCGGTTACCGCAGGCTATGCAACTTTTGCAGGAAAGCAATTCAAATATGGTGCGTTGTTGGGGCGGTAACGTATATGAAAGCGACGAATTTTTGGATATGCTTGACGAGAGGGGAATATTGCTTTGGCAGGATTTCGCCTTTGCTTGCACCGTGTATCCGCAGACGGAAGATTTTTATGCGAAGGTGCGTGATGAAGCGGATAAGGTCATAAAGCGTATGAGAAATCACGCTTGTTTAGCGCTTTGGGCGGGCGATAACGAATTTGATATTCTTTACAAAGACCACTTAAAAGACCCTACGGAGAACTATTTAACGAGAAGCGTTTTGGCTGAACAGGTTAGCTTACACGACCCTTGGCGCGAATACTTGCCCTCCTCGCCGTATATGACGCAAAAGGCTTGTAATTTAGGTGGGATTTGCGATTCGCCCGAGGACCACTTATGGGGCGCTCGGAATTTTTATAAATGCGATTATTTCAGGAAAACGCCTGCAAGTTTTGTAAGTGAAACAGGCTGTATTGCATCTGCAAACGATAGTACGCTGGATAAATTTATCTCAAAGGAATGTGAAACGAATTACTTTTCCAAGGAATGGTCGTTGCATTCTGCGGATAATCAAGGTCGGTTACATAGAGTGAAACACTTACTTAAAAACGTAAGAATTATGTTTGGGGAAATTCCTCAAAAGCGCAGTGAAATGGTGGAGGCGTCGCAATATTACCAAGCGGAAAACGCGAAGTACGTTATCGAAAATATGCGCGCGCAAAAACCTGATAAGAGCGGTGTTATTTGGTGGAATTTGTTGGACGGTTGGCCAGGGAATACCGAAGCCGTAGTAGACTGGTATTTCCAAAAGAAAAAGGCGTTCGACGTAATCGCTCGTTCACATAAACCTTTTAGCTTGATGATATTCGAGAATGAAAACGGAACGAAGTCCTTGGTAGCTGTAAACGATACTTTACAAGCAAAGCAAACGGAGTATAGAATTATAGACGCTGATAGTAAGGAAGTTCTTTATGAAGGTCAAATCAAGGTCGAAGGGAATGGAAAAATTGCAATTCCTTTATGCGACGCTGTGTATTTTGAACAAAGGCTGTGGATTATTGAATGGACAGAGAACGGAGTAAAACAATTTAACCATTATTTATGCGGAAATCCCGTTTATGCCTTGGAAAAGATGCGACGATGGTACGGAATACTAGAAGACTATAAACAAAGAACGGAAAAGGAGAGAATTCATGAGCAAGACTGATAATACGAAGAACAAAAAAAGGTTAAATCAAAAACAAAAAATTGATTTATTGTTTATTTGGTCAATGTTAATCATTCCCATTATATATTGGTTCATTTTCTATTTATACGTAAATCTCGATTCCATTTTGTTGGCGTTTAGAAAAATGAATGGCACGTGGACGACCGGATATTTTGCCAATGCTTGGTATGAATTGTCAACTGGCGGAACGGTTTTACAGAATGCGTTAAAGAATACGTTTATATACTTTATTAAAGATATATTGATGATTGTTTTTCATTTTGCAATCGCGTATTTCTTGTATAAAAAGATAGCAGGGTATAAGTTTTTTAGAATTATATTTTATATGCCGGCATTGATAAGTGGTGTTGTAATGGTTACGGTATATTCTTCGTTGATAGCTCCCTACGGTGCGGTTGGACAGTTGATTGAGCTGTTATTTGGAGAATGTCCAAGCTTTTTAGCCGATTCCCGTTATGCGACTAAGGCAATTCTTCTCTACACCATTTGGGTAGGTTGGGGTGGACACATGTTGATATTCGGAGGGTCGTTAGTTCGTATTCCCTTAGATTTGTTTGAGGCGGCAAGATTAGACGGGATTACGCCGTTAAAAGAAGTTATTTATATTATTCTCCCCTTGATGTGGCCCACACTTTCTACGGTATTCATTTTAACCTTAACGGGCTTATTTGGAGCAGGCGGACCGATATTATTATTTGATAGCGCAAAACTTGACGTCGGTATCGATACGTTAGGGTATTGGATGTTTGAAAAAATTTGGAAAAACGGTGCTGCCGCATATAACGAAGTGGCTGCGACAGGTTTAATACTTACGCTGTTCGGTGCTCCCGTTATATTGGGAATCCGTTGGTTGATTGAGCGTATTCCGCAGGTAGAATATTAAGGAGGGCAGTTATGACTACGGAAGTTAGAAAAAATCCATCCTTTTTGAAAAGGATATTTGGTAAAAGAAAACGCAGTGTTCTCAATGCACGGACAAAGGGCGAAAAGGTTTTATTTTCATTTACGTTTATCGTGTTCTTAATCCAGTCGCTTACCTTCGTGTTCGTTTTTTGGTGGTTGTTTAACAATTCGCTGAAAGACCCGTTTGAATACGGTACTTTGGGTACGTCGATGGACAGTCCAAAAGAATTGTTGTTCAGTAATTATTTGAAAGCCTTTAAGTTGCTCAATGCAGGAAAAATTGGCTTTGGACAAATGATTCTCAATAGTGTGATGTATACCGTAATTATCTCTTTTTTGGGTTCGTTTACACCAGCAGTAACAGGGTACGTGTTATCCAAATATCGTTTCAAGGGACGAAACCTTATTTACAACGTAGCGATAATTTGTATGATGATTCCTATCGTAGGCGCAGGCGCGGCGTACATGAAGACTTTACATACTTTAAGCTTATACAATAATCCTTTATATTACGTTGTATTGTCTTTAAGTGGTTTTAATGGAACGTTCCTTGTTTATTCGGCGTTTTTTGGCGGGCTGTCTTGGGCTTACGCTGAAGCGGCAGAGATTGACGGAGCGAACCCTTGGCAAATTTTCTTTAAGATAATGTTCCCGCAAGCATTGCCCGTTTATTTCACTTACGTAATTACTTGCGCAATAGGAGCTTGGAATGAGTACAATATGATGATTTTATATATGCCGGATTGGTTGTCGCTTGCCGCGGGTTTATATACTTTCCGTGCAAATGCACAACGCGGTGCAAATTATCCCGTCTATTTTGCAGGGTTAATCGTTTCCATGATACCGACCATTACACTCTTTGCAATGTTTTCTGGAAAAATAATGACCAGTTTATCGATTGGTGGTTTGAAAGGTTAAAAGGAATATAATCCTTAAATATATCTGAAAAAATTGACGAATTATAAAAAGTAAATATAAATATAAGGAGATAAAAAAATGAGAAAAACGACAAAAATTGTTAGCCTTTGCAGTGCGTGTCTGATGACGGTATCCGCATTTGGATTGACCGCTTGCGGACCAAAGGACGACCCATCGACTTTGGAAATCTTTATTGGGGATTTTGGTTATGGAACGGCATGGCTTGATGCGGTGATTGAGGACTTTAAGGAAGAGGCTTGGGTAAAAGAAAAATATCCTAATTTGAATATCCCTCAGCCTCAGAAGAATTCTACGCGCTCTTATCCCTCCGACCAAATAACGTCTGGCAATACGACGATTGACTTATTCTTTGCAGGCGGTAGTATGAACTATTATTACGACAAGGTCGGTGCTGACGGTAATCGTTATTATGAAGAGCTTACAGAGCTCGTAAACAGAACGGTTGAAGGCGAAAGCGTAACGATTTTGCAAAAAATGGATAAGCATTTTAGAGATAGCTATAATGTTACCGTGGGTGGAAAAAAAGGCTATTACGCTATGCCTTGGGCGCAAGGACCTTGGGGAATATTCTACAATAAAGCAGTTATGATCGAAAAGCTTGGCGCAGATTACGAAATGCCCACAACGACGGAAGGATTATTACAGCTTTGCGAGGATTTGAAAGCTGGTGAAAATGCGAAAATTCCCTTTGTTTTCTGCTCGACAGAAGATTACCAGTCTTTCCTTGTTGCTTTATGGTGGACGCAATACGAGGGTGTAGAGAACTATAAACGGTATTGGTTGGGCGTTGATGAAAACGATTTCTTAAACACGGAAGAATTCACGCCGGCTCGCCAAAAAGGTAAATTACGTGCATTAGAGGCAATGGAAGCACTGATTGGTAAAGATAGTGGGAACACGCACCCTTACGTTAATACCTTGAACTTTACCGAAGCGCAAACGGAATTATTGTTGGGTAACGGTGTAATGCAAGTAAACGGCGACTGGCTTCAAACGGAAATGAGCGCCGTTGCAAGTAAAGAACAATTAAGTCAAATCTCTATGATGGCGACGCCCGTTGTCAGCGCAATCGTAGAAAAGTTAAGTTTCTATGATAGCGATAAGGAGTATAACGAGCTTACTGCAAGCGAGAAAGCGGAATATGACGCTATTTTGAAACAAATCATTGCGGAAGTAGATAGCGGTGCAACCTCTTCTAGCGTTGCAAACGTTACGGCAACGGACTTTGAGATTGTCAAAGAAGCAAGAAAGATTGTCAATATTATCGGTGGGCACGACGCCGTTATTCCTTCTTATTCAAACGCAAAAGAAATAGCAAAAGACTTCTTGGCGTATATGGTACAAGACAAAAATTTGAATACGTATATCAAAGTAACGAACGGTTGTGAAATGCCTTACGAATACGACGTAAGAGAAAAGGACGTGGCGTTATACGAGAGCTTGCCCGAAATGCATAAAACGAAAATGGAAATTCTTAAAGATGGTATTGTAAAGCCTTCGGCTGATGCATACGTATTGAAATATCGCGGTATGCTTCAAGCGTATACAACTTGGACGAATATTTCCTTCTGTTTTACTGCGCCTAACGCGACGGATTATCATAGCGCAAAAGAAATTTACGAAAAAGATATTGAATATTATAGCAAAAATAATGCGCATAACTGGAAACAGGTTTTGGAGAGAGTGGGGTACTAAATGAAAAAAATTTTAGGAGTATGTCTTTCGTTTGTCTTATTTATCGGCGCGTGTGGGTGCGGTAGTAAGGAAAACGAGAGCGAAGTTTCCATCTGGACAGCATCCGCGAATACCAAGGTCTTACGCGGGGAAGAATACGACACGTCGAGTTGTTCGTTTGAGATTTCAGCATTTCAAAACGAAAACGAAAGCGCGCAAATCATTATTTCTCCGAAAGCTGACGTGGAAAATTATTCGATAACGCTCAACGATTTATCAGGCGCGGACGGAACGAAACTCTTAAAAGAGAATTTTTCCGTATACAATCAAAAATATATCTTGGTTGAACAAATTATAGATATAAATATTAACGCAAAAGGCGGTTGGTATCCTGATGCATTGTTACCGTTTGAGAAAGCCGTAGAGTACAAAGAAAATAAGGTGAAAGGTGGGGAAAATCAAGGTATTTATATTACCTTGAAAGTCCCTGCTGACCAGCCGGCAGGGGATTATATGGGTAATTTCATTGTAACGGTAGACGGAGAGAATCATACCATTCCTGTAAACGTTACTGTGTACGATTACGCTTTAAGTACGGCTACGAACGTGAAAACCTCTTACGCAATTATTGAAAAGGAAATGGCGTACGGGGAATTGGATAGCTCTACGCAAATGATAGACGCGTATTATAATTTTTTGCTCGATTATCGCGTATCTGCCCAAGACCTTCCACATGGAATAAGGGGTATTCTAACGGATGAAAAGTTGGACGCGTGGGTAGAGTGCGCCGTTAAGTATGCGCAAGACGAACGCGTATCGCATTATAATATGATTTACGAAGTTACGACCATTTCTAATGATTCGTATGTCAATAAGGCTGGGGAAGTTATTCCTTATTCCGGTTCTATGGTAAACGTGAATAAGATTGAAAAGCTGTATGATAAGCTGTTTAGAAAGTCTATGGAGATAGGAGTAAACCTGTTTGAGAAAATGGGTTCGTATTTTGCCGTATTTGACGAAGCCGAGGTTAACGGTAAGATGGAATATGCAAATCACTCCTTGTATCACGTGAACAAGAAACAAGCGGAGTGCGTAGAAAAATATAAAAACGATTCTGCGTACGGCGTTCAAGCAGGCGATTTAGGGGACGAGCAATTCCGACAAGAGCTTATTTTCTCTGTGTCCAACGTAAAACATAAATTTGTTGGACCTTATACGGAAAAATTGCAGACGGAAGCGCAATACGTACCATATATCAGTAAATATGACTTAGAAACGGATAGAGACCTGTGGTATTCTTTGGATGAAGATTATTACGGGGACAACGGGGAGCTTTGGGCATACCATTGTATGGGGCCTCTCGCACCGCACCCTACCGTGCATTTGGAAGACGAAGTGCTCGGAACGCGCGTGATGGGTTGGATTATGAACGAGTACAATATTGTAGGGAGCTTGTATTGGGACGTAACCTTATACGCGTGGCGTGAAGATAATTGGACGAATTTACAGCTTACCGATTATTATAGTACGGCGCTTAGATTCCCTACTGCAAACGGGGATGGATTTTTGCTTTATCCTGGTGCACCGTATGGCATTTACGGACCTGTAGCATCTATGCGTTTAGCAAGCCTTCGTGATGCTTTTGAAGATTACGATTTGCTGTATGCGTTGGAAGAGATGTATAAAGAAAACGGACTTACCGAAGCGCATTTTAATAATGCGGTATCTATTTTGAACGCTCGTTTATATAACGGAACAAAAATCAAACACGGCATTGAGCAAGTGGGCGTGTTTGACGAGGTTCGTGATACGCTTGCGGAATTGCTTGTTCTTGCAAAGCAAGGCGTATTTATTACCGATATAGAGGAAAAGAATTCTAAGACAACGTTTATGTTGCAAGCGCCTAAGAGCGTTGAAATTTTCGACGGCGGAACAGCGCTTAGCGGTGTTGATGCAGGCGAAAACGTGATTTATACGGTGGACGTAAATCGTGTAAATAGCAGAAACGAATTAAATCTTTCCTTAAATATTGACGGGAAAACGTTGTATTTGAACGTTTACGTTGGTGGTGGACAAAAAGTGGTATCGGCGGATTCGTACGATATTACGATTAAGAGTAAGGTTAATGAATATACCAAAGAAAGCGTTACTATCGACGAAACGTCGGCTATCCGTATTACGTCTAATGCATTAACGGAAGGAAATAGAAACGGCGAATATTTGAATATTGATTTGAGCGGTTTTGGTATCAATGAAAAAACGAAGAGCCTGCTGATGTACGTTTACAACCAAAGTGGCGGAGTAAGAGAGATGGACGTATATTTCAAGAGTGAAGAGAGTAGCGTCGTTCAAAAATTTGAAACGTATAAGTTGCAGAAAGGCTTGAATATCGTTCCTATCGACGTATCGTTACTTGTAAAAACCAAGGTACTTACGGATATGCGTTTGTTGTTCTCAACTACGGATTCCTTAGACTTATCGTTTAGTGAATTTGTTTTATCTGAATAAGGAGGATGAAAAAATGAAGAAAAAGATTTCCTTATTTCTTGCGATAGTGATGCTTTTTTCTCTCGTTGGTTGTAAGAAAGAGCAGTCGGATAATTCAAAGGAACACATAGAAGTATTAAAAAAGGTTGTAGTAAACGACTTTGAAAACAGCGCGGATATGGGAAAGCTTATTATCGGAAATAAGCTTGGAAAAGTTCAATTCGACAGCGAAAGTGCCTTTGTTAAATCGGGCGAAAAATCAGCAAAGGTTTCTATTACGGGCAGTACTGATTGGGGAACACCGTATATGTATCAAACCTTTAATATAGATGAAACGGAATATTCCGATTTTTCCAAATATACTAAAATGACGTTGTGGGTATATAACGACGACGATATACCCCACGACGTACAAATGGAATATAGCTTTTCAAAAGGCTCGCTTGGTAAAATGAACGTCGGACTTGCGTCAAAAGAATGGACGATGATTACTTACGATATTACTCGAAACTATTTACCTATTGATAATAGTGGAAATTACTATCCTTGTAACGGCGTATATTTTTACTTTGATTTGAGCGAAGATGGAGAGCCCTATCATTTATATTTTGACGAATTGTCGTTGTATAGAACGAATAAGGGGTTCAATAAGAATGAAATGTATCTTGACGAACACGAAATTTGTTCGTTTGACCACGACTATCAACAAGGTATGATAACTTCTTCGGGCGACTATTTACACGTTGAGCCGAGCTTAGAGATTTCTCACGATTACGCACAAAAAGAGAAGGATTTAAGCTTAAAAGTAACTGCTCCGGCAGGCGATACGCCGTGGTCGGCGGGCGGTGGCTGGCCAGGCATTGAAATAAACCGAACGATTATCGGAATGTTTGATTTCTCGCTTTACGACGATTCAGATGAGTTTTGTTTTGACGTCTATTCCCCCGAAGGAAACGGTTTGCAAAAGATATGGATTACCTTCGTGAATACCTTAAACAATAGTTTTTATAGAGGCACGGAAATTGCATTGTCGCCTGGACAATGGAAAACGATACGGGTAAGCGTAGGCGAATTAAACGCAACGGTAACGCAACCTGAATTATACGGCTTTATAGCAACAAAACGAATCATTGTGCGTTGGGGTGAATTTACCGATATGGATAGGGTTGTATATTTTAATAACTTCCGCATGGAAATTAAATAAGGAGTGTCTATGAGAAAAAGACTAATAAAATTATTCGCTATGGCGTGCGCGCTCCTTTTGTCTTTGGCGTTTCTTGTTTTGGGTGTAGCTTGTCAAAATACGGACACGGAATATGAATTATACGGTTTTTCGCCAAAGGCAGAGCTTTCGGTGGAAAAAGGCGATTACGTCCAAGCAGAAAAAATGCATATTTTCGATAGTGAAGATAACTATTATGATGCAAAATTCAAAGTAGTGGATAGCGAAAATAAGCAGGTGGAAACGTCGGGGAACGGTTTCTTTGCCGTAGATTTGGGCGAGTATAAAATCGTATATACGGTCATTAGCGTAAAAGATGTTTATACGAAAGAAACGGTTGTCAAAGTAAGCACGGCAGGCACGAATTATACGATAGACGTGTACGTTCCGGAAACCTTACGGGCGCATGAGCCTTGCGAAATTATTATCGGCAACAATGATAAAGAGCGCTATGAATTCACGATTACGGCTACTTGCAACGGAGTGGAGACAATCGTAGAAAATCAAACGTTTACGCCTACTACAAGTGGCGTGTACACGGTAGAAGTAAAAGCACAATCGTTAGAAGAAACGGTTATACAAACGTACACGGTAAACGTATTGCCTGCATTGTTAGAAGGCGCGGTAGAAATGTTTGATGATAATTGGTCAAATAAGCGCGGAGCATGGAAAATAACAACAACGGCAGAAACGGGCATAAAAAACCGTTTTGGGGATGAGGCAGATTACGTTTCGGCAACGACGAACGAACAATGGTTGAAGTTTTACGTTACGCCAAACAAC
>JAFVOG010000104.1 GCA_017505945.1 Clostridia bacterium | reverse complement strand
GCAGAGTGACGTGTGTCTTCACAAAAAACGACGTCCACACTTTTCAGCGTTTCCACCGCGCGATAGGTCATATCCGAAAGATTGCCGATATGACGATTATTTACAGGAGCAATTAAGCGCGCGCTTAGGAAAGCGAGAAACGGACGAGTTGCTTTTTGCCGTAACCTATCCCGTCAAGGCTACCTATTACGCTACCGAAAAATATGACTTTTTACAAGCCTATATCGCCTTTCAAAGGGACGACGCTACGGCGATAGATAGGTACGTAACGAAATACGAATGGATAAACGCTCCGCTTGGAAAATCGTTTACGCCTTTGACCGTTGCGGACGTACGGGTGCGAATGAACGAGCTTACGCTTGGCGAAAGCGAGAAACGGCTTAGTCGCTTAAAAAAAGAGCGAAGAAAAAATTTGGCTTTACGGCGTAGTACTCTTGCCATAATGAACAATTCAAGAGATAAGCGTTTGGCGTTGTTACTTGCGGAGTTTACGTATTTGCGTACGTATACGACGGAAAACAGCGACAGGTATTTTTATTATATTAAAAAGAAACTACTATTAGAGATAGCAAAGCGGAAAAACGTAGCGATAGAAACGCTGTTATATTGTTCGCCTAAGGAAGTGGAAGAAGTGTTTCTCGGTGTGAAGAATATAAAGATTGCGCAAAGGCGCAGAAGTGGCGTTACGTTTGCTTTTTCCAACAACGCGTATACCGTACACGAGGGGAGCGGACTTACGCTACTGACAAAATTATTGCCTGCGCCTAGCGGAGAAGAACTGTTAAAAGGTAGCGTTGCTTGCGCAGGACGCGTGCAAGCGAAAGTAAAAATTATTACCAAAGTAAGCGATATAGACAAATTACAAAAGGGCGAAATTCTCGTAACGAAAATGACGACACCGGAGCTTGTTCGGGCGATGGAACGGGCGTCGGGGATTATCACGGATGAAGGAGGGATTACCTGCCACGCGTCCATTATTGCACGTGAGTATGCTATGCCTTGTTTGGTGGGTACGGGCATGGCTACCGCACTTTTGAAAGACGGTATGGAAGTTGAGCTTGATTGTATACATGGTACTTGCAAAATTATAAAAAAGAACTAAGGAGAAAGGCGATATGGTATTTTATACGATAATCACTTATATCGTGCTGGCGCTTTTGGCGTTGATGGTCGGCGTCGTGGGCTGGAATATTTTGAGCAAGGATAGAAAAGAACGTATTCGTTATATTCGGCAGTTCAAAAAAGGCAAAGGGGCAATGATATACGTTATTATCATTCCTTTGCTGGTGATGGGAAGAGTATACGACGGCGCACATTTTTTAGACGCTTTTTTTGAATCCATTCCCGAAAGCGTATCGTTAATCGTACTCAAATTTAGCTTTGATAGCGTGGGCGGTTTGATGAGCGTATTGCCTATCTTTGCGACTACCGTCTATATTGCGTTTTTCTTGATTATCGTCAATGCATTTTTATTAACGTTTTCGCTCTTTCAACAACAAATTTGGATGGCTTGGCAAAGATTGCGTTGGTTGGGAACGAAAAAAGAACGGTTATTATTAATCGGTTATAGCCCCGAGAATTTGTCCGTGTACCGTTCGGAAAAAAACAGGGTAGCCCTTATCGCAGGGGATATACCGAAAGCGGATAAAGAGCGATTGTATATTGATAATATCCGTTTTGTTGATACCAAACGCCCTACCGAGCTGATGGAAAAAGCGTTGGGCAACGCTCTCAACGGTAGCAAACGGAGCGCGTCGGTCGTGGTTATCAATATATTCGACGACGAACAAAACGTGGCGATATGCCGAAAGATTATCAAACGCATAGAAAACTTTGGAGCGGACGAGCGAGCGTTCTTAAACTTTTTCCGTCGTTTTAGAGTATTCGTATACGGCGACGCTACGTTTGAAGCCATTTATACGGATATCGAAGATAAATCCAAGGGCTGTATTACTTATATAAATAAATACCGCCAAATTGCAATGGATTTTGTGGACCGTTATCCCTTCACCCGTTTTATGGACGAAAGACAAATGGATAAAGCTTCTTTCCTTGTTTCCGATAAAATGGATATCAATACCGTCATGCTCGGTTTTGGAAAAACCAATCGTCAACTGTTTTTAACCTCAGTGGCTAACAATCAATTTTTGGAAAAGAAAAAGGGCGAACTTGTATTAAAAAAGGTCAATTATTACGTCTTTGACCGTGTAAATTCCCGCAATGATAAGAATTTGAACCATTCTTATTATCGCTTTGCGAAGGAATTGAAAAAAGTAGATGTAAACGCATACCTGCCTATGCCGTCTGAGCCGGCAAACGACGAATTTTATTTTCAATTAGATATTAACGACCAAAACTTTTATTCGTCGATACGCCAAATTGTAACGAATAATCTCAGCGACGTGAATTTCGTAGTCGTCGCCTACGGGAGCGATTTGGAAAACTTGGATATGGCGCAAAAGCTTTTAGAAAAAAAGCGCGAATGGGGCGTGGAAAATTTCGTGCTGTTCGTCAAAGTGCGTTCGGAGCTTGCCGAGCACCGTTTGTTTGAAGAAAAGGATTGTTTTGCGTTCGGCGTGGAAAAAGACTGCGTATACAATATCGACTGTATTACAAACGATAGATTGTCGGCAATGGCAAAATTGCGCAATCGATTGTACGCTTTAGAAAACCGTTTGGGCAAAGGCGAGAAAAATCTCAATATACAAGAAGTGTTTGAGCAAGCGGATTTGCAATGGTATACCCAAAAAACACAAGCGGAGCGCGAATCGAATATATACGCCTGCCTGAATTTGCGATTGAAATTGCATTTAATGGGCTTGGATTACGTCAAAACCACCCAACGGGGCGACGAGTTGACGGAAAAGGAATATTTAGCGCTGTATACGGCAGGGGATGCTATACGCTATCGCGAAATAGCCGACGGATACAAGGTCGTGGACTATACTTTGGATTTCCCCGATTCTAACCGAAAAACCATGGCAATGCAGGAGCATTACCGCTGGAATGCTTATATGATTAGCAAAGGCTTCGTGCCTGCGACGAAAGAGCGTATTTTACAGGAAACGGCAGAGAAAAACGGTAAGCGTGTCTTTACAAACGGTAAAAATTACCGCTTACGCGCACATGGAAATTTGACGACTTGGGAGGGGCTCGCAGAGTTCCGTCGTATGATAGCGGAGCGCGACGGCGTGGACGAAAGCCAAGTAGACGTTATGAAATACGATTATCAGGCGTTAGACGATATTTTCCGGTTGCTTTCCGAGGGCGGTTATAAAATTATTCGTAGATAAAAGGGGTTGCAAATGAAAAGCTTAATACATCTTACCGACACGTTTTTTGACAAGTTACAAAGCACGGATTCTTTCATTACCAAAGACGAAGTGCTTTGTTTCCGCACGGCAACGGCAAAGTTTTGTAAAAGCGGAAAAAAGAGTGATGCGTTCGTCGTATTCTTTTGTTTTAGTGAAATTTTTCGGCTCTTTGGCGACGGATATGAAAATATCGACGAGCTGGTAGAATTGCTCGCTGACCATGAATACCATGCAGGGGAATTGCTGATGAAACATCGCGACCATTACGTGCACTCCGCGTACGTGTTTGCATTAGGCATTGCCCTGTACGCAGGCGACGATGCGTATAGACGGGAATTTTGTTCTTTTTACGGACTAAAAGGGAATGATTTTTACGAGTTTTTAAGACTTTGGGGTATGACCTCGCTTTTCCACGATATCGGGTATCCCTTTCAGCTCGCGCACGAGCAGATTAAGGCGTATACGGACGGGGTGTTAAAAAAAGACGGGGAAAATAACCCTTACGTATCCTTTGGGAATTTGGATGCGTTTTTGGCGATTAACGAAACGCAAAACGCATATCTTCAAAAGGCGTTGAATACGCAAGAAACTTTTTCTAATTTTGACGAGTTGCTGGCACACGGTATAGAAAAGCGGGAAGGGTACGAAAAGGAAATCGTCGTGCCTATGTTAAGAAGGCGTATCACCACTTCGCGTCAACATATGGACCACGGATATTTCAGTGCGGTATTGTTCGGTCAACGGTTGTTAGCGCAAAAAATGATAGATGAAGCGACGTTGGACGTTATCACCGCACATCTCTTGCATAATAATTTCAATAAATACGATTATCCAAGGGACAAGGTGCACAAAATCTCCGTACGGGAGCACCCGCTTGCGTATTTATTGATGCTTTGCGACGAATTGCAAAACTGGGATAGAACAGCGTATGGTTTAGAAAGCAAGAAAGCGCCTTTGGCGTGGAATATACGCATCTCCGTTTCCGAAAATATGTTGGACGTTACTTACGTTTTTGAAAAATATACTATTCGGAACTTATCTACCGTACCGCCTACGGATGAACCGAACAAGAACGTGGAAAAAATTCAGTCGGGGAAATTCGCGAATGATATCTATAAAATCGTAGATTCCAAATTGTCCATCACGACACACGTTGAAGAACGGGTCAAAGAAAAGATACAAAACCGCTTTGCGTCTACCGACCGTTTTGTAAATCTTTGTGATTTTGCGACGGCGGTGCACGCAAGCTATTTGGATAATTGCCTTTCCTTAGGAACACAGCATATCACGCAGTCCTTTGGTAATTTGCCTTTGGAATTAAAAATCTCGAATATTGAGCAAGCCAAGTCCTACGCGGAAAAATTAGAGCTGATTAATTGTTTTTATAGCGATAAGGATTTAGACTATCCCGTCGTAGAGCAGTTTGAAGATAATAATATTGACGAAATGACGAAAGAAAAGAAGGACGATTTCGGTTTCCTTTGCAGAGAAGAGCATTTGCGTTGGGTCAAAGAAAAGCTGAGTATGGGCTGGAAATACGGCACGAGCTATATTTCGGAAACGGGCACGGTGAACTACGCCCTTCGCCAGCAAAAAAAGGAGCATAAGGATATCGTACCTTTTGAATGTCTTACGGAAGAAGAACAAAAAAAGGACGCGCAACTGATTAGGAATATGATACCTCTCTTATATAAGCACGGGAAGAACATTCGTATTTATCGGTATCGTTACGGCAGAAAACCCGATTTGAATATTGCGGCGATAGGTCATAGATGCTTTTTGGGCGACAGAGAAAAAATTAAGGCGCAAATCAAAGAAATTCTTGCCGATTATAACCGCCGTTACCGCGTAATCGTGCGCTCGTGTTTCGCTTACGGTGCGGACCAGCTGATAGCGGAATGTGCCACGGAGCTTGGAATTACGTTAAAAGCGGTACTGCCTATGGGCTACGAAGAGTTTATTGCATCCGAATACGCCAAAGCCCAAGCGCAGGGTTATTCGTTTGATGAAAAGGACGAATTGCGTATGCGACATCTTTTGGCGCAAACGGCAGTGTGCCGTATGCTTAAAAAAGAGCCGAATTCTCATATAGAGGCAGTAAAATACGTGATGAATCATAGCGATAAAGTGATTGCGCTTTGGGACGGCGTAGAATCGAAATTATACGACGAAAACGGCAATCCCACCAACCGTGGCGGAACGTATCATTGTTTACAAATAGCGCGAAACCGTGGTTTAGAAGAAAAGGATATACATATCATATCCGTTGAGAGATAATGATATAAAAAGTCGGTAAGCACGAAGTGGCTTACCGACTTTTTTACATAAAATTACACGCAAATAAAAACTCATTCGCGATAATTTGAATGTTTTTGTTATTTATATATTGACATAGTCAATAAAAAGTGATAAAATAGTAATTATGAGATATTGCAATGATAAGAAATTTTTCATTGTTAAAAAGAGGAAAAGGTGAAAAAGATATTTTTAATAGCGTCAAAATCTGATATGGTAATTACATTTCGTAAGGCGCTTATCAAGTATTTACAATCGAATGGGTGCGAAGTAGGTGTAATTGCACAAGACAATAATAGGGAAGAAGATATTCGAGCGTTGGGTGTGAGTTTTTTTTGTGTAGAACAGGATAATCGTGCGTTAAATCCTTTTTCTATGATAAAATATCAAAAAGAAATTACGAAGATTTTAGTAAAAGAAAAACCCGATACCGTATTTACTTTTCAATTAAAGCCTAATATTTTTGGAGTCAAGTCTGCAAAAAAGGCAGGGATAAAAAATATTTTTTCAATGGTTGAGGGCGCAGGCGACGTATTTATTAATAATACGTTGAAATGGAAATTAATTCGTTTTGTCGTTTGCAAACTGTATAAGAGCGCGTTTAAGCACGTGAAAAAAGTATTCTTTTTGAATAATGACGATAAAACGGAATTTTTAGAAAGGAAACTAGTTAAACAAGAGCAATGTGAAATCATTCACGGAATCGGTGTAGATTTGGATTATTTCGCGTTTAAGCCGATTAAGTCCTACAAAACCTTTTTAATGGTCGCAAGAATGCTCAAAACCAAAGGCGTATACGAATATTGTCAATGCGCGCGTATCGTCAAACAAAAATATCCCGATGCCGTGTTTAATTATTTAGGAGCAGAAGGTACTGTCAAACTTTCGGATATCCAAGAATACATAGACGATGGCAGTATCCATTATCTTGGTGTAGCGAAAGACGTAAGACCGTATTTAGAAGATTGTTCCGTGTTTGTATTGCCTAGTTATCGCGAAGGGATTTCTATGTCTATAATGGAAGCAGAGGCAACGGGTAGGGCAATACTTACAAGCGATAATGTAGGATGTCGCGATGCGATAGTAGATGGAGATAACGGCTTTTTGGTTGCAAAGACCGATTATCAGGCTTTAGCGGGAAAATGTTGTGAGTTTATTATCAATCAACAAAAAATCGTTGAAATGGGAAAAAATTCGAGAAAACTTGCAGAAAATCAGTTTGATTGTAATATAATCAATCAACGAATTTACGAGGTGATTTGTAGTCAATGAAAGTTTTACACGTATTAGCCTCAAATAAATATTCTGGTGCGGAAAATGTCGTTTGTCAAATTATAAAAATGTTTGACGGCGAGATAGAAATGGCATATTGTTCCCCTAACGGTGCAATTCAGGACGCTTTATTACAACGAAATATTACATTTTTACCAATAAAAAAATTAAGTAAAAAAGAGTTGAAAAGAGCGATTAAAGAATATCAACCTGATATTATTCACGCGCACGATTTTAGGGCAAGCATTATAGCTACAAAGGCTACGAAAAAACTGCCGATAATCTCTCATTTACATAATAATTCCCCTTGGTTAAAAAGCTACGGATTGAAATCTTTTTTATATGCATTAACTTGTAAACGTTATGCAAAAATAATTGCGGTATCTGATAGTGTTTTTAATGAGTTTGTGTTTGGGGAGAAATATAAATATAAATTAAAAGTTTTGGGGAATCCTATCGATATAAGGGCTATTCAGGAAAAAGCAGAGCAAGCTTGTATAACAGAATATTTTGATATAGGCTTTTGTGGAAGATTGACACAAGCAAAAAATTTGTCCTTATTGATAGATATTATAGCAACTGTGCAAGAAACTATTCCACATCTTCGCGTAGCGATGATAGGCGACGGCGAATTAAGGGAAGAACTTACACAGAAAATTGCTGAAAAGAATCTTTCCTTAAATATTACTTTATATGGATTTCAAGAAAATCCGTATTCAATTATGAAACAATGCAAATTATTGCTTTTACCTTCACTTTGGGAGGGGTTTGGCTTGGTGGCAGTAGAGGCATTAGCACTTGGTGTGCCTGTGGTTTGCAGTAATGTTGGAGGGTTGCCGAATATCGTTGACGATACCTGTGGCAAGATTTGTGGCAAGATAGAAAATTATAATGAAGAAGTTATACGATTAGTTATGGATAATGAATATCATAAGGAAAAGTCAAAGTATGCAAGAAAAAAAGCGGAAGAGTTAGATAATATCCACAATTATAAAATTGAGCTTAAAAAGTTGTATGATAAATAATTAGGTTGAAATAAGCAATGAAATATGAATATCCCTTGACCATTTTAACTCCTACATATAATAGGAAAAATACTATAACAAAATTATATGATAGTTTGAAAAAACAAACAATAAAAAATTTTCAATGGCTTGTTATAGACGATGGTAGTGTCGACGATACGAGAAACTATTTTGAAACGTTGAAAAAGGACGAAAAGTTCACTATTGAATATTACTACAAGAACAATGCTGGAAAACATACGGCGTTAAATTATGCGCATCCATATATAAAAGGCGAATTAGTTTGTATTGTGGATAGTGATGATTGGTTGCTTCCAACTGCCGTAGAAACGATATTAAAATATTGGGGAACATATAGCAATAATTCAAATATTTGCGGGCTAACTTTTTTGAAAGGTTATGACGAAAATAAGAGTGTAGCAAATTTCAATAATATAAGCAAAGAGCCCGTAATTTCTAATCATATTGATTATCGAGTAAATGCAGGTAGAAAAGGGGATTGCTGTGAAATTATTCGAAGTAAGATTTTTCAAGAATTTAAATTCCCCGAGTTTGAAAATGAAAAGTTTTTAGGTGAGAGTTATTTATGGAACTCCATTGGCTTTAATTATGATACAGTATATATTAATGAAATTTTATATATTTGTGAATATTTAGAAGGCGGATTGACGAAATCGGGGAGGAAATTAAGAATTTCTTGCCCTTATGGTGGAATGGCGAATAGTAAAACTTATTTTATAAGAAAAAATAACCGAAAAGTAAAATTGAAAATTTTAATTAAAGAGGCGTGGTTATTTATTTGTTATGGAAAGTTTGCGAAGTTATCTAGGAAAGAAATAATAAGTAAAAGCGAAACGAAATATTTGATAAGATTGAATTGGCTGTTTGGTGGGTTACTTCACTATTATTGGAAACGCAAATTTGGTGAGGCATAGTTGATATGGTTTTATTATATAATATCATTTTAATAAGCGCAGCACTTGTATATTTATTAATATTAGGTACGGGAGAAAAGAAGAAACAGTATGATAAAATATATGTCGTCGTTTTTTCTATAGTACTAATATTGTTGGCGGCGTGTCGTTTTGAAAAGGGCGAAGTTGATTATTATCGTTATAAAATATACTTTTTGAAAGTCTCAAAATTGAATTGGGCCCAAATTTTTCACGTGGAAAAGGAAGTCGGGTGGGCTATATTATTAAAACTATGTTCCTATATTACGTTAAACCCTCAAATTATGTTTTTGCCGTGTGCTTTATTGACGGTTATTCCGTTTGCATGGTTTTTATATAAGTACTCAGAGGATGCGCCATTAAGTTTATTTGTTTTTGCTGCATTTAATTACTTTTTTACGGCAAACAATGCAACGAGGCAATATGTGGCAATAGGTATTACGCTAATTGCTTGCCATTATGCATTAAAAAGAAAGCTAATCCCATTTATTATATTTACATTATTAGCTAGTACGATACATACTTCTGCTTTATTCTTTTTTATAATGTATCCATTATGTCCTATCCCATACACTAAAAGTATGCCAAGTATATATATCATATTAACGCCTATTATACTGCTTGCTTTTCCTTTTATAATAGACTACATACAACAGTATATCTACGGGTATTATGATGAAGGAGATGCTGGAATGGGGGGTAGTAATAAGTTGGGATTTGTACTTCCGATAGTGTTATTTTTATTTGTAATAATAGATGTATTGCACAAGAAAGATGAGCCAAGTTTTAGAGAATCATTAAATCGTCAAAATATTAAAATACATTTATATAATTTGAATTTACACATGATAGGTCTTTTATTTGTTGGTGTAGCTTGCCAAGTATTTCAAGTGACGCTTGCTGGTCGTTTTGCATGGTATTGTAATATTGGGGTTTGTTTATATATTCCAAAAATAGCTAAAATATTTAGACATAAAGAGAAAACAATGGTAAAAGCTATTTTGCTTTTATTTGCCCTGTTATATTTTTTAATTTTTAATGCACTGGGAAAGGTCTTTCCCGTACCATATTATTTCTTTTGGGATGTATAATTCTTAGGTGGTTTATGTATGAAAAAAATCGGGATAGTCACTCATTATTATAATAGTATAAATTATGGGGGAAATTTGCAAGCATACGCGCTGTGTTCCTTTTTAAATCAACAAGGTTATTATGCGGAGCAAATATGTTATATATTTAAGCCAACAAAAAGGCTTGAAAGCGTTTGGGATAAAATTAAAAGGAAAGGAATAAGAAATATTATAAGCCTATTAATTAGCCGGATAAGAGATATATTTAGGCTGAAAAAGGTGAGGCGAATAGAAAAATTAAAACAACAAGCATTTGAGTTTTTTAATTCTCAGAGCATACCGCATAGTGCAAAAGTTTATACGGATGATACAATTCAAGAAACGCTTTCAATATATGATTCGTTTATAACAGGAAGCGACCAAGTATGGAATGGATATAGTTATGCATGGTATTTAGATTTTGTTCCAGAGAATAGAATTAAAATTTCTTATGCTGCAAGTCTAGGACGAAGTATGTTAACCGAAAAGCAAAAGGAGCAATTTCAAATAAGCTTAAAAAGTTATAAAGCAATTTCTTTACGAGAGCATGAAGGCTTGGAGTTAATAAAAGATTTATGTACAGTAGAGCCTTGTATTACAGTTGACCCTGTATTTTTGTTAACAAGAAATGATTGGGATAAAATATGTGCATCACCTGTTGATGGCAAAGAATATATTTTTTGTTACTTTTTAGAGGGGAATCAAAACGCTAGAAAATTAGCTCAAAAGTTAGCTAAGAAATTAGGGATATCAATATTTACAATTCCAATGTTAGCGGGAGGAGTCGCGAAAGTCGATAGAAAATTTGGTGATAAAAAGTTATATGATGCAACGCCCCAGCAATTTTTGTCTTTAATAAAACACGCGAAATATGTATTTACAGACAGTTTTCACGCTGTAGTATTTTCAAATATTTATCAAAAAAATTATTTTGTGTTTAATCGCAATAAAAAAGGTGAAATGAATTCAAGGATTATCAATATAACACAATTGCTTCATCAAGAAGAACGTTTTTGTAATGGTCAGGAACGCGAAAGCATGGAATACATACAGTCTTTATCTGATATTGATTATACGCGCGAGAGTAAAGAATTCGAAGAATTAAAAGAAAAGTCAATAGAATTTTTGAAAGAAAATTTGGGATAATATAATGTTGAAATCAATTAATCAATTGAAAATTGGTGCGCTTTTGTCATATATGCAAATGGCGTTAAGTATTATCATTAGTTTGGTGTATACACCGCTTATGATTAGAACGCTGGGACAAAGCGAGTATGGTTTATATAATACGGTATCTTCAACGATTTCAATGCTTT
Organism: Clostridia bacterium; assembly: GCA_017505945.1. Taxonomy (GTDB): domain Bacteria; phylum Bacillota; class Clostridia; order Christensenellales; family Borkfalkiaceae; genus Scatosoma. The sequence goes on along the minus strand of JAFVOG010000104.1, from coordinate 8,097 downwards.
CTCTGTTAAGTTTAGGTTTTGGTAGTGGATATATTCGTTACTATTCGATATATAAAAAGGAGGAAAATAACGAGAAGATATATAAATTAAACGGACTATTTTTGATTATCTTTACCATTATTGGGTTGATTGGGCTTGTTTGTGGATTATGGCTTTCCAATAATCTTCATTTTGTTTTTGATAAAGGATTAACAGTTGAAGAATATTCTATAGCTCGCGTTTTAATGCTGTTACTTACAGTAAATTTAGCATTATCCTTTCCAATGAGCGTATTTTCTAATATAATTTCTGCAAATGAGAGATATATTTTTTTGAAGTTGCTTGGTATGCTTAAAACCGTAGGCGGTCCTCTCGTTACCATTCCTATACTGTTAATGGGATATGGTTCAATAGCTTTGGTTGCAGTTACTCTGGCGATTTCTGTTGTTACAGATATTTTATATTTTATTTACGTAATATTTATTCTGAAAAATAGGTTTATATTTCACGGCTTTGAAAAAGGTTTATTCAGAAATTTATTTATTTACACTAGTTTTATTGCAATTAATCTTGTAGTTGACCAAATTAACTGGAATATAGATAAATTATTCTTAGGTAGATTTCAAGGAACTGTATCAGTGGCGATATATTCGGTCGCTTATACAATTTACCAATGTTGTATGACTTTTTCTACGGCAATATCGGGGGTGTTTGCACCGCGTATTCATCGTATTGTAAATGAAACAATAGGAAACACTAGCAAACGAAGATTACAACTAACCAACCTATTTGTTAAGGTAGGACGTATTCAATTTCTACTTTTAGGGCTAATAGTTAGTGGAATAATATTTTTCGGGAAACCGTTTATCTATTTTTGGGCCGGAGAAGGCTATAGTGAAGCGTATTATGTTGCATTATTATTAATTATTCCGGCGACTATTGCGTTGATTCAAAATATAGGAGTAGAAATACAACGGGCGGAAGATAAGCATCAATTTAGAAGTATTGCTTATCTTGTTATGGCTTGTATAAATTTAATATTAACATTTTTCTTGTGCCAAAAATACGGTGCGCTTGGAGCGGCTTTCGGCACGGCAATTTCTTTAATTGTGGCAAATGGAATAGTTATGAATTTTTATTATCACAAGAAATGTGATATAGATATTGTTTTGTTTTGGAAAAATATAATTAGATTATCTATCGGTTTAATTCCTCCGATAGTATTTGGGGTAATTATTATAAAATTTATTAATTTATATATAATTTGGAAATTAGTTGTATTTATTTGCTTGTATATTGTTGTATATTGTATATCAATGTGGTGTATAGGTATGAACAAATACGAGAGAAATTTAATACAAAAACCTATAACAGCAATCTTTAGGAGAAGGTATGATAAAAATAGTTGAAAAATCGAAGTGTAGCGGTTGTTATGCTTGTGCTATGGTATGCCCTAAAAGTTGCATCACAATGACGACTGATGAGGAGGGCTTTTGGTATCCTGAAGTTGATATTAAGTCGTGTATAAATTGTGGGGGGTGTGTAAGGGTTTGCCCGATTCAAAGACCTAATTTCTCAAAGAGAGATAAGCATCTTACTGCCTATGCAGTTAAACATAAAGAAGATTATATTCGCTTGAATTCTTCCTCAGGTGGCGTTTTTTCGGCTCTAGCTAGTTATGTTTTGGAAAAAGGTGGCGTGGTATTTGGTGCTGGCTTTGACAAAAATTTTAATATTATACATAAATGCGTTGAAAGTGTTGAGAATTTAGCTATATTACGCGGTTCTAAATATGTGCAAAGCAAAATAGGAGAAGCTTATAAGGAAGCGGAAAATTTTTTGAAATACGGGAGATTAGTTTATTTTTCAGGTACACCCTGTCAAATAGAAGGGTTATTAGCATATTTGAAGCGACCGTATGAAAACTTAATTACGCAAGACTTGATATGTCACGGGGTCCCTTCGCCCCAAGTGTGGAGAGACTATATTAAATATCGAAGCGCGGTGGCAAATGGTGCAAAGCCACGGAAAATCGCTTTCAGGGCGAAGAATGAGGGCTGGAAGCGATATTCTGTATCTTTTCTCTTTGAGAATGATACAGAATATCGTGCCACACTGGATAAAGACCCGATGATGCAAGTATTCTTAAAAAATCTTTGCTTGAGACCGTCTTGTTACAATTGCCATTTTAAGACGAAGTACCGAAGAAGCGATATAACGTTAGCGGACTTTTGGGGGATTAAAAATATTCTACCTGAAATGGATGATGATAAAGGGACATCATTAGTAATTATACACTCAAAAAAAGGCGAAGAAGTCTTCAAACAAATAGAACAAAAAGTCATTGCGTTTGAAGTAGATGTCGATAAAGCCATTTTTTATAATTCTGCGATGATACAATCGGCAAAAAGGGACTCAAAAAGAGAGAAGTTTTTAAGTGAGGAAAAGTCGAGTTTTTCAAAAGTTGCAGAAAAATATACTAAATTAAATTATTGTAAAAGGATAAAAGGAAAACTTAAAAGATTAATTAAGAGAATTTTGGGGAGAATATAAGGTGCAAAATCAAGTTCAAACGATTATGTTTGATTTGTTGCGTAGTGAATTGTGCGGAACGAATTTGGACGAAGAAACGAAAAATTTAATAACGCCTGAAATTTTGCTTGTGCTTTATAAATTATCTAAAGCGCATGATTTGGCACATCTCGTGGCGCAGGCGTTGGATACAAACGGGCTACTCGACGATTCTAAGGTCGCTAATCAATTCCGTGCTACTCGTAATTTAGCAATTTATCGTTATGAACAAATCAACTACGATTTGCAAGCCATTTGCGAAGCTTTAGAAGACGCGCAAATAGAGCATATTCCCTTAAAAGGTTCGGTAATTCGAAAATACTATCCCGAGCCTTGGATGCGGACAAGCTGTGATATTGACTTGCTTGTTCACGAAGAACAGGTTAAACAAATTAAGCGTATATTTCAAGATAAATTAGGGTGTGAATATAAATCTTCTTGGGCTTACGAACATTCTTTTTATACCCCCGCAGGCGTGCACATTGAACTGCATAGTAGTTTAAGGGCGGAACGCGCAAAAGAAGACGCGATTTTGAATGACGTTTGGAAATATACTCAGCCGTTGGATGGTAAAAAATATACAAAAAACTTAGCGGATGAAATGTATTATTTTTACCACTGCTCGCATATGGCAAAGCATTTTGAATCGGGCGGTTGCGGAATAAGACCGTTTATGGATATTTGGATATTAAACCATAAATTGTCTTTTGATAAAGAAAGAAGATACGAGCTCTTAAAAGCAGGGGATTTACTTTCCTTTGCCGTTGCGATGGAAAAGCTGGCAGAAGTATGGTTTTCGGGCGAAGAGCATACGGAATTATCCAAGAATTTAGAACAATTTATTTTATTTGGTGGCGTATACGGTACGGTAGAAAACCGCGTTGCTGTGCAACAAACCCAAAAGGGTGGTAAGTTCAAATATATCTTATCTAGAATTTTTTTACCCTATAATCAATTAAAAATCGTATATCCTGCTGTCGAAAAACGCAAATGGCTAATGCCGTTTTATCAAATTCGCAGATGGTTTTACTTATTCCATAAAGGTAAAGTAAAAAAATCTTTGCGTGAAGTGAGTGTAAACCAAAAAAGCGATGGACAACAAACGAAAAAAATACAATCTATTTTACGGGAGTTGGGATTAAATAAAAAAACGGACGAATGAAAATTCGTCCGTTTTTATGTTTTTCAATTTCTTGGTTTCAAACCTAAAATTTGTACCATTTGTCCGACGTATTGAATAGGGACAAGTTCAATTTTATCTTCGTATTTCTTACACGTTTTCATATTCTTCGTAGGTAAAATAACCCGCTTAAAGCCCGTTTTGATACACTCGTTTACCCGTTTGTCCGCATAGCTCACGGGCCGAATTTCACCCGTCAAACCTACTTCCCCGAAAATAGCGGTGTATTTATCAATGGGTACGTCGCTTGACGCGCTCGCAAGCGCGGAGCAAATCGCCAAATCTACGGACGGCTCGCTCAGTTTAATACCGCCCATGGCGTTCACGTAAACGTCCGCGTTGAAAAAGGGGATACCGCAACGCTTTTCCAAAACGGCGATTAAAACGACCAGCTTGTTATAATCGACGCCAAGGCTCATACGCCGTGGCATTCCGTACGCCGTCTTGGTGATGAGCGTTTGAATTTCTACGCTCATGCATCTGTTTCCGCTCTCGCTCGGCGTTACCGCGCTCCCTGCCGAAATACCGCGCGTATCGCTTAAAAACAGCGCCGAATAATCGGTTACGCTTTGGATGCCTTCGTCCGTCATCTCGAACACGCCTACTTCCTGTGCCGAGCCGAAACGGTTTTTGACCGCCCGTAAAAGACGGAAATTATCTTCCGGCTGACCTTCAAAATACAGCACCGTGTCCATAATATGTTCCAGCACTTTCGGTCCGGCTAAAGAGCCTTCCTTAGTAACGTGCCCGATAATGAAAAAGGTGATATTTCTCGATTTGGCAATGCGCATAAGCTTGGACGCACATTCGCGCACCTGTCCAACGCTCCCTGCCGACGAGCTGAGCGTTTCCGTGTAAATGGCTTGGACCGAGTCGATAATCACGAATTGATTATCCACAAGCTCCGTTTCAATATCTTCCAAACACGTTTCGTTGAGCAAATATAAATCGTCCGAATGAAGACCCAACCGCTCGCACCGCATTTTGACCTGTGAACAGCTTTCTTCCGCGGAAACGTAAAGCACCTTACAGGTCTTAGCAAGATGCGCCGAAACTTGGGTGAGCAGTGTGGATTTGCCGATACCAGGGTCGCCACCAAGCAAAACGAGCGAGCCACGGACGATACCACCGCCAAGGACGGTGTCAAATTCTTCGATACCGCTTTTCACGCGGTCGAATTTCTCGTATCCGATTTTGGAAATCGGTTGCGCCTTGGCTTTCATTTGCGAAACACCCGTCCGCGTCGGCGTTTGTTCTACCGTGCGTACAAGCTCTTCCTGCATGGTATTGAAATTGCCACAATCGGGGCATTTGCCCAGCCATTTGGGCGCAGTATACCCACATTCCGAGCAAACGTATTGTGTAGTGGGAGTTTTGGTCTTTGTAGGCATTGAATGGTACTCCTTATAACATGCGAAACGCGTATATACTATCTCCGCGTTTTAACGGAAGATTAGGGGTAAATTACTTATTCTTCAAAAGTGCATAGGCATGGACGGTAATACCCTTACCTTCGCCGACGTAGCCCAAGCCCTCGTTCGTGCCAGCCGTAATACCGACGGCGGTGGGGTCGATTTGTAACGCGCTTGCAAGGCGGTTTTTCATTTCGTCGATATAACTCGAAAGTTTAGGCTTTTCCGCCTGTATTGCCACCGAAATATTTTGCACCGCAAAGCCTTGCTCGTCGATATAGGAAACGACGGTGCGCAATAGCTCCATAGAGTTCGCGTCCTTAAACTTAGGATTGTTGTCGGGGAAATAAAAACCGATATCTCTAAGCCCTGCACCAGACAAAAGCGCGTCCATAACCGCGTGGACGAGCACGTCGCCGTCGCTATGCGCAATCAAGCCCGTCTGCGACGGGATTTTGACCCCTGCTAAGGTGATATAGTCCTGTGCTTTACCAAAAGCGTGCGTGTCTACACCAAAACCGCAACGGGTTGTGCCCCGCTCAAAATCGCGCGCGTACGTCAGCTTTATATTATCGCGCGCGCCCGCGCAAAGGGTAGGCTGAGCGCAGTATTTGGCAAATACGGCGGAATCGTCCGTATACGCACCGTCGTTATTTTCAAACGCGCGCGCGTATGCGTACGATATATTTTCCGTATAAAAGCCCTGTGGCGTTTGGATTTGCACGAGCGTTTCCCGATTGGGCACGCTTTCAATTTGATTACCCTTTATGACGGCAACCGTATCCGTGCAGGGCACGGCGCAAATACCGCTCCCGAAGTTTTTCACGCTTTGGATACAATTATCAATGATTTCGCGCGTAACGAACGGTCTTGCGCCGTCGTGGATAAGCACGATTTCCGATTGTACTTGCCGTAAGGCGTTATACACCGACTCCGTCCGCGTGCTCCCACCGAGCACGACGCGCGCGTTTTTATATACGCTCGCAAGCGCGGTGATTTCTTCTAAATCGTCCGTAGACGAAGTAATAATCATTTCGTCAATGGCGGGGTAGTCGAACGCCGAAAGGGTCTTTTTCAGCACTCGTTCTCCTTGCAGGGGAACGAGCAATTTGTTTTGCTGAAAGCCAGCCCGAAGTCCCTTGCCCGCCGAGCAAATAATAGCGCATACCGTCGTTTTGTTCATACGATTACCTCATAAAGGCTACTCGCCTCTTCTTTTTTTACCGTTTCTTTGATATTGCATACGCGGAATTTTAATTTTCCCGTCGCGTATAAAATTTCTACTTCGTCGCCGATTTTAACCGCCGTAGACGGTTTTGCCGGTTTTCCGTTAATCAAAACCTTATCTTCCGTGCACGCCTCTTGGGCAACGGTACGGCGTTTTAATATTCTGGACACTTTCAAAAATTTATCTATTCTCATAGCTTTATTCATCTCCTTTTCTAAACGCGCATATACGTCGCAATACCGCGTTGGCTTGCTCCTATTTCTAAAAAAATTTCAAAAAATTAAAAATCGCTTTCAAAAATGCTTGACTTCTTTCTTTTGGGGGCTTATAATTAGATAATGTATCATTATGCTTATTATGGCGCAATGTCGCTCGGCGCGTTTTTAATTCCAAATAAAAAACCGCGCAAACCCTTATAAATAAAGGGATTGAGAGTGGGACAAACCCAAGCGTTATATCTATTATACCGCAAACGGGCGCAAATGTAAAGCGTAGGAATAAAAAATTTGTAAAATTCGATTTTTATCGATGAAAAGATATACTCGGTAAATCGCTGAAAAAATAAAAGACCTGCAAATAAAAGTCAAGCAAAATAAACGAAAAATTTAAAAAAATTTTTAAGTGCAAAAAACTGCAAGCAAAAGCAAGTCAGCGCCATCGCGTTGACTTGGGGAAAGACTAAATAAAGGAATGTTAAGCGACTTGTAAAGAATTAAGATGCTCCGTCACACGAGCATAATAAATTCTCAAAAACTTGTTAGCGGCAGCGGTCATATAGACGTAGAAATGCTTGCCTTCAAAGCGTTTCTTGTCCATAAATTGAAACACTGCGTTGTCTACAGGTGCTTGTTGTAAAATAACGGACATTATTTGAAATAAAGTCTTGCGGAGTGAAGCAGAACCACGCTTGGAAATAGAACGAGATTGGGCGTTAAAATTACCAGACTGAAAAGGCGGTGCATCCAAACCTGCAAAAGCAACCAAAGCACGTTTGTTATGAAAACGGGAAACATCACCAATTTCTGCAATCAGTTGAGAGCCGAGAATGGAACCAACCCCAAACATACTCATAACAACGTTGTATTCGGGAAGTGAACTTGCAAGACGATTCATTTCGGATGCGAGATGAGCAAGAGTTTCGGCAATGCAATTAAGCTGTGAAATTGCACTTGCAATAAGCAAGGTGGTGCTTTCATCCAACGGTAAAGACGGAGAGCAATTGCAAGCAAAATCGTGAATTTCTTGTGCCTTGTTAGCCGAGAACTTATATCCATTCTTATGACACCAAGAAAAATAGGATTTAGAGAAAGCGGATAAAGATTTCTTTGAAATGCACTCTGCGTGGGGATATTTCAAAACAAAATCAATCCATTTCTCGTGTCCGTTATCCTTTCTAACAGGCGTGTTAAACAAAGAGTTAGCGTTTGGAAAGGTTTGGTCAAGTAAAGAAATGAGATTGTTTTTGAGCATAACCTTTAATTTGTTGTATTGGTTGTACTGTCTATTGTAGGTTTTAAGTAGGTTTCTCGTATCGGAAGATAGAGAAAAAGAAGGCAAGTCAAGCCAACGATCGAGGGCAAAAGAAGCGAGTTTAAGAGCGTCTTTCTTATCGGTTTTGGCTTTACGCAAAGATTTGTTGCCGTAGTCGTGAATAAGGATAGCGTTAATTACGGAAACAAAGAACCCGTTGTTTTGGAGAAATTGAGCAATAGGCAAATAGTAGTTGC
>JAFVOG010000103.1 GCA_017505945.1 Clostridia bacterium | reverse complement strand
CGTCCTCAGGGCTTTGCGTTTGCAAAATTTCAAAATGCACCCCGTCTATCGTAATGGTTAAACCCTTAGCCACCGTGTCTGCGTTTACCACTCTACCATTAAGGTAATCATAGTACCCAGGTACGCAATCAATACCGTTTACCTTAGCGTATTTATCAAAGCCTTGTTTGAGTTCTTCCAACGATTTTAACGTGTAATCGCTTTCGTCAAAATGCGAAGACACAAAATCGGGAAAATCAAAATAAATGTTGTTAATTTTGTAATTAGAACGTTCGTCGTATTCTCTAAACATCATAAGCATTTCGCCGTAATGGTCGGTGTGTCCATGCGACAAAAACCACGCTTCTATTTCAAAATATTCTCCTTCGTTCAACCCTAAAATAGCACGAATTGCAGACGGCATAAATGCTTTTTCTAAATACATTTCACCGCTACCGCCGTCTATTACAATTAGTTTATCATTAGGCGTTTTGATAAGATACCCTTCCATCAACATACCCGAAAGGGGCGCAAATTGATAAATTTCTACTTTCTTTTCCATATATCAATACTCTATTTCAATACAATTTTCGTCTTGCATATCCGCATCCGCAAAGAAGGGATAATAGCCTTCTCTTTCTTCGCAATATGCCGTTTTCGTCCATTTTTTACCGTTAAAACGTACTTCTTTTTCCGCTTTATTTACCTTGTTATAATGCAAAGTACATTTCTTACCCAAATAACTAAATTCCGCCGAGCAATTGCCAAATTCTTCGGGCATACAACCTTGTACGCTTAAACCATCTAAGCCGTACGTAATGCCAAAGAAATAAGAATATACGTTCCGTAATACGTAAGAAACCGTACCCGAAAGGAATTGTAACTCTACCCTATGCAAGTTCGCATCGCTGTTGCTATACGAGTTGGCTATGGCATACGGGGGCGCAAGCGTCTTTTCCACGGGCGCATACGCTTCTTCAATAGGCAAAATATAACGGGTTGCTTTATACGCCGTATCTTTGTCCCCTGCTATACAACTTGCGCGTACCAAGAAACTTTGCGCGTGATTATACGGAGAAGCCATAGAAAAAGCAAGCGTGCCTATCCTACCTGCGCAAGATACGGGACGCTTAAAATTACTACTGCCCGTATTGTACCCCATTCTACCGAAACTGTATTTTTCGATATTTTCTAAAATACGCTTTTTCATTTCCTTATCCGCCACACCGCTGATAATAGCCCAAGCGTTGCTAACAAGGTACAATCTACTTTCGCCGTCGGGGTCGCTATTGGAAAGCAACCATTTCCCATCGTCATTGAAATAGCCGTTGAAAAAGCCCTTTTCGTTATACGCGTACGTTTTTAACGAAGCAATAAACCCTTCTCTCTTTTCCGCATATAACGTTGCGTACGTGTCGTAACTTTCGTCCAATTGCCCTAATCCACGCAACCAGTCCAAAATTTGCAACATATACTTCAAACCGAGTACCATTTGCGCGGTAACGGTAACCGATTCGCCACGACCTTTCGAACCGATTTTATCCATAATATCCCACCAGTCGCCGTGCCAAACCTTACACAAACCGTGTTCCCCAATATTTTCGGGGCGGATATAATAATCCACGGCGCGAATTACGTGTTCCAAAACCGTGCTTTGTTCGTCGGTGTCTAACCACCACGTCTTTTCCCAAAGCAAATCCGCATCGCGCGTAAATGCTAAATATTCGTATAAAAGTTCCAAGAAAAATGCGCCACCGTCCGCAAAATCACGCATATCGTGAGGGGCTTGACGAGAAATGGTGCTAATTTGTCTAGGGAACCAACCGTCTTTACGTTGGTGAGAAAGCAGTTGCAAAATGGTCTTTTTCGTCCAATCGGGGTCGATAGGCGTGATACCCACAAAATCTTGACTAGCATCGCGCGTACCGCGCATAGACGACGGCCAGCCCCTATCCAAAGAGCCAACCCAATACATTTGTAAAGGGGTGAAATAATTGATAAAATTATCGTATAACGGGTTTCCCGTTTTTATTTTACGCTTTGCGAAAATACTTTCGTAAAACGCTTTTGCTTCTTCCACACAAGCAAGATACGATTGTTCGTCAAAGTATCTACGTTCTAATTCGTTTTCCTTGCTATCATAAACGGTGGCTTCTTGTACGGTAAGCGCTTGGGTAAACGTCTTTTCTTCACCTGCTTTTACTACCGTCTTGTATTTTAACGCCCACACCGCTTGCGTTTCCGCGTGTACACTCGTTTCATTTGCGTTCGACATTTTATTAGAGAACGGCAAGTTACACCGCACTTTTTCGGGTGCAAAGAAATTGCCCGAGCCGTGGTACTTGTTCATATTCAATTCAAATTCCGCTTCTCCGTCAAAATCCGCATTAAACGTAACGGCACGATATTTCGTCAAATCCATAGACGGGTCTTTCATTTGCCCGTATATACAAAATACGTCGCCGTTTTGCACCGATTTAGAAGAGAGATACCACTCGGGCAAATCCCAAGCCACCATTTGCGGTACGTTTACGTACGGAAATACGGTAGGCGAAACGGTAAATGCGATATCCTTATCCGTCTTATTGACAAGCGTCGTTTTCATACAAACGGTTGCCTTATCACGCGGTACGAAAATTTCGCTGATAATATCCACGTTTTTGTATTGCGATTTATACACCGCCTTTTCGGGCGCCCAATCTACCGTGAAAATTGGCGTTTCCCCGTCGTAACGAAGTTTGGGGGAATTGAAGTTGCTAACGGGTACGCCACCGTTTAATTCTTCTGCTTGTACCCATACCTGCCACTTACTTTGCGTTTCGCCCAGTTCCCTTTTACACACGAAAATACCCGACGGCGGAGCGTGTTGAATTTTTACAGGACCGTTTTGGTCTACGTATAAAAGTATCTTTCTGTTTTGGTAAACGTAATACCAAGGTGAGTGCAATTTTTCTCCGTTCGTAAGCGTATATCCTGCGTGTACGTCGGTGTTAAAATGCCCGTACGTACACGATTGTTGCGCTTTGGCGTAAGGTTTTTTCATTATCGAAATCTCTCTTTTTACTTATTTATCAAACAGCCCAAACTTTGCAAAGGAATAACGGGAAGTAAATTCGGGACTGCTATCCCCCGACCAACTTTCCGAAAAATCGAAAGAAGACGGCACTACTTCGGTATCCATATCCCCACCGATAATATGGTGCGGTCCTAAAAGGTTTCTATTGCCCGAATACAGTTTAATTTCCAAACGATTTTCACCCTTAACTACGTACGGTGATACGTTGATAATATCCGTAAACATTAGCGTTCCTACTCGTTGGCTATTGACCGTAATTTCCGCATAATGGAAACGTCCGTTAAGTTTTAATTTTACGTTGTCAAAATTGGCGTGGAACGTTGTGTTAATGGTAACGTTACCCGCAAAGAACGGGAACCCGTCTTGCACAAAATTGCTCACCTTTCTAGGCGAGTTGCCGATATAAAAGTTATCCGCATGCAACGTCATAACCGTATCGCCTTGGCGGAAATTGTTAGAATATACCCCAAATATACCCGAAAGGAAAGGCGTTGTCAACATCGTATCGTACGTCATACAGTTGCGTAATCCTTCCGATACGCCTTCCCCAAACAACGCATAATATACGTTTTCGTTTTGATAGAAATTATACTTAACAAGCAATTCGTTTCTACCTTGCACTACTTTCCCCGAAAGATTTGCAGTTTGGTATATTTCGTCCAACTTAGAAACGCCGTCAAAGAAAATCGTTTCCCCATTTAATACGGCTTGTACTTTGTCTGCGTCTTCCAATAAGAGCGAAACCGTTTCGGGCACGTCGTTCACGTCAAATACAAATTTTAACGTAATATCTCCGCAATACCGCTTTTCAATAAGTTTTCTAAAAATCCCTGCCACTGGCATAGGTGCTTCAAAATGCACGCCGTCAAAGGAAAGACACGCAAAATCTAACGGCAAATAATTAGAACTATAATCCATTACCGAATATTCGCCCGAACCAATTTCTATCGTTTCATAAGACGGAATCAATGGTTGTTCACCGTCATATTTGCATACAATAACAGATTCTTTGGGCGGAATAACAAAGTGATTTCCCACGTAGTTTACTTCGTCCGTTACCACGTCGTAAACGGCGTTAAACCGCATTTCTCCAAGAGAAAAACTGGTGATAATTTCTTCGTCCCCAACGTTTACCGCAAAAATATACGCTTTACCGTTTACTTCACGCAAAGACGTGTGTAAACGATTGGAAGACGACGATACCACGTACGGATTGTTCGTATAAATTTCTTGCCACGACGTATTGCTTTGCAAATACGAAAAATCGCTAACAAACCCTTCCAACATCGTCGGTTTTTCGTCGATAAGAAGCACTTTACCGCCTTGTTCTACAAACGCGCGCAACAGTTCGTCCGTCGTTTTATCTATGATATGTGTTTTGGGAATAACTATCGTTTCGTAAGCGCACGCGCCTACAACCAATTTACCATCTGCAACGCTACCGTGCCGAGCAAGTATCGTTTCGTCCAAAATATGGAACGCAACGTGGTGGTTAGCCAAATTCTCACAAGCGTCGTCAATATAACTAATATCAATGTCTTCCACGCTTCCCCAATCGGTATAATCGTATTGCAAATACGCGCTACGCACAGGGCAAAATACACCCACTTTAACTTCTTCTTTGCTATCGCGTATCCATTGTCCTAAAGCGTCTAAATAACGGTTAAACTCTTTAATTCCACGTTTATACCACGCATTAAACGGAGTAAAATGCGTAGGAAAATCATTTTTGCGTTCACCCCGTTCCGAGTACGGTAAAAGGTGTTGGCACATAATATTTACGCCGTAGTTATATTGATAATCGGCAATACTTTTTAATTCCTTGGGCGTAACGTCCCAACCCGTCATCGCAAACGATTCGGTAAGGGCATACTTTTTTTGTAATTGCGCCGTAACGCTAGTCAGCTGTCTTATCGTAGAAACGCGAAGATATCTACGACACAACCAGTCAATCCCCGGCATATGCATAAATTCGTAATAAGGCATAATGCCTGCGTTGTTTAACATTTGCGTAAACAACGTGCGTTCTTCTACGTAATGCCCAGTTATTTTCAAGCCGTTTTCTTCGTGCCAATTGTATAATTTCTCGGCAAAATTTTTCAAGAAAAGTTCTTGACAGCACTTAAAATAACGATAACGGAATTGCTCGTAACCTTTCTTTTTTGCAAATAACAAGCCCAATTTATCCAACGGGTCTTCACCGTACGTTTCTTGATAATACGCCAAAACCTTTTTAGAAAACGGAAAACCCAACAAACCGCTATATTGTGGCTCGTCCGTGAAGAAACCGACGATATCCTTTTGAATATCGTCCAACTCTTGCTTGTATTTTTCGTGCGTTTCGCGGATAAATGCGTCCACCACGTCGTCACTTAATACGTCCACCATAGAAACGGATTCGTTATCGAAAATGTTGATAAATTCCCCATCCGTTTTCTCTTCCAAACGTTTCAACACGCTGTGTTCTACGCGATAATGAAAAGTAGCCGTTTCGTCGTATGCGCCCTTAGTAAATGAAATATAATGCAAGCGATATTCTTTCGTTTCCAACAACTTACCGCCCACGAAACCGCTAGGCCAACCGTATTCGTCATACGCCCACGCTTGCATACCCAATTTTTTTGCTTCTTCGCTACAAGCGCGAACACAATGAAACCACTCTTGCTTTAAGTATTCCGTTTTTAAGCCCGAACGCGCGTGCATAATGAATCCACCGTAACCGTTGGCTTTCATTTCGTTTACTTGTTTTACCAGTTTATCCGTGTCAAGTTTGTCGTTCCAAGACCAAAACGGAATACCCGTTGCTTGAATTATTTTTTCAGCCATTAAAAATTACCTATTATGAAAGACTACTAACCCTTTATACCACCCATATGTACGGTTTGCATAATGGTATTTTGGAAAAGAATAAATATCAAAATACAAGGCATAGCAGCAATAGCTACCCCTGCGTAATATACGACGCCCATATCCCCGTAAATACAACGTTCTTCAAACAGGTACAACCCGTATGCAAGCGTAGGCATTTCGTCCATAAATATACTAACGTTCATATATTCGTTCCAACGCCCGATAAAGCCCGTGATAAACAATACGCTAACCGCAGGCATTACCATAGGGAACATAATTTTAAAATATACGTCGAAATGGTTTGCACCGTCGATAAAAGCCGCTTCCGCATATTCCCAAGAAATTCCTTTGTAGAAAGAATACATAATAAGGAAGTTTGCCCCTGTTAAAGCGTCCATTGCCGTAACAAGTATAAGGGGAGAATTTAACAACCCAAGCGCTTTATACGCGCGGTAAGCGGAAGGCAAGGAACCTACGATAGGCAACATTAAACGGAAGATAACCAAATTATACAAAAAGTTTCTACCAGGGAATTTGTATTTGCATACGATATACGTTACCGCGCTTTCAAAAAACAGCGAGATAACCATACTGCCCACCGAAAACCAAATGGAATTCCACGTCATAACAAGGAACGTGTTTCCGTTACCAAGGTCCAATTGCGTAAATGCTTTCCCAAAATTGACAAGAGAAAAGTTTTTACTCCAACCAACAAGCGCGTTATTCGTTATCCCATCGCCATAGTCGTCTATCGTTTTGGTTGCAAGTTGTAAAAGATAATAGAAATGATACAATATAAACAGCGCGTAAACTACCAATACCGAAAATACGATGGCATACAGTATACGTTCGCCTTTTGTTCTTTTTATTTTTTCCATGGCTTATTCCTCCGCAACCTTTGTAATTTTCTTAACAAGCATTACGATAGGAAGCGCCAATATAGTAAAGGTTACCCCTACTGCCGCAGCCAATTCCACACTGGTATTATCCCCACCGCCTTGCACAACGTCATAAATATAGTAACTAATGGACATTGTACCGCAAGTACCTTGGTCGAACAACAATAACGGACCGCTTGCCGTGAAAATACCCGTCGAACTTAACAAAATCAACGTAGCAAGAGTCGGCCAAATACACGGGATAATGATAGAAACAAGTTCTCTATACGGACCAGCCCCGTCAATTTTTCCCGCGTCAATAATGCTCGGGTCTATGGTATTCATTGCACCGCCAAGCAACACAAATCTTCCGCCAATCCCCGTGTATAACATATAGAACAACACGGTACCTAATGCGTGGTCTTCGTTCATAATAAAGGAATCGGGCAAATTAAGACCAAATCCTTCGCCTATCACACGCACAATACCCCAATCCAACGTCAATTTATAAAGGGATGCCATAATAGGTGCCGTCATAATAACGGGCAAATAAATAATGGTTCTAAACGCTTGATATCCCGCTATTTTTTTATACATAAAATAGCAAATAATCAACGACAAAGGTAACATTATAAACATATCTTGGCAAAAATAAATAATGGTATTGCGCAAGTATAAGCCCATATTCTCTTCCGTACCAACCGCGGCGAACTTCTTAAAAAATTTCTCAAAGTTACCAAAACCCCATCTAAATCCGCCCCGTCCGTCAAATAACGGTTCTTGGAACGCCATCAAAATGGAATTGAAATTGATATACACGTAAAAGAACAAAAACGCCACAATAGGAATTATCAACATCGTAACGATAAATACGATTGCGCCGACGTCCTTTTTCTTTTTTTTCTTTATTGTTTCCATACTGTCTCCTAAACGATAGGATTTTGCCCGACGACGTTTTGCATCGGGCAAAACCTGTTCCTAACTTAAATTTTGGAAATTGTTATACGTAAATCATTTCTTTTGCTTAATCACCGAAATAAACGTCTCTAATATGCACCGCTTCCACGTCCATCATTTGCAATTTTTGCCCCGTCCACAAGCGGAAGTATTTTATAGCGCTATTATACGAACTTAAATCTAAACAATATCTTACGTACCCGTCTTCCAACACTTCATACGTCAAATTATTGTTTGCCCCTTGAGCCGTTGCATAGTGCCCCGATTCGCGTGCGGTAAAGCATTGAACGTACATTTCCTCAAAGACTAAACCACTTGCAACAATATACATTTTATCTTTGTCGCTTGCTTCGGCAAGTTCCATACCGATAGCCGTATGTACTGTCTTATCCGCCACACCGTTAAGCGCCGTATTTTGAGGATGCAACGAACGCGCGTAGAAACGAACGGTATCCCCTACCAACGCAACGTTGGTATCATAGAACGAAGCGTATACCTCGTTGTTGTACAAATACGTACCCTTGGTACCGTAGTAATCCATTTTACCGACAAACGTCGTTTGTCCAATGTTATAGGTATCCGTAGTTTCTGCTTCCGCCAAATTCTTTACTTTATCTGCGGATAACACTTTCGCTTGGGTGATATAAACGTCGCCCTTTACGTTTGTCTTAACGTATTGGCTCCAATAATTTTCCCCTTCGTTGTTTGCATAGAAACGAAGCAAAGGCGTTGTCGCTTCTTGCACGGCAGAAGCAGGAATAATGACTTGCGTCCACTTACCTGCCACGCATTGCGTACCGTACTTCGTACCAAAACGTACTTCTAAATACTTCGCATCAATATCCGCTTTCACGTTAAACACTACGTAATCGCCTTCGTTAAATTGATAGTCGCAAGTCAACAAACTAAGGATAGGCGCGTCTTTGCTTTCATCTTGTTCACCCGTGAACGACACTTTCAATGCGCCACCCTTGCCGTCAAACAACGTATTTGCCGAGTAGGACGTACTACCGCAAGATGCCGCCGCTTGCATTATGCCAAGTTCTCTATCGAAGAAGAATAACGTATTAACGTCTGCACCCGTTCTTGCCGCTTGTACTTTCGCCGACGGGTCGTATTTTTGTACAGCCGAGAAGTATAACGCACCTTCGGGCTCACGCACGCTTCTATTTACCAAGTCGTTGATAGCAACAATTTGGATTCTACCGCCATAAGGGTATTGAGGAGGATTATCCTTAGTTGCCATACCCGTAGTAAGGTCGCTCGATTTACAAAATACTTTCGTCCACTCGTTAGGCGTAAGAATCATATAACCATAACCCGAGTTAGACGGGTCAATCCATCCCAGCGCAATGCCCTTGTATTGGTCGGAATCGTTATATACGTAGAATTCAAGATAATCTTCTTCGATATCCGTCGTTGCCGTGGTGTATATATTCATCCAACCCTTAACAGGCATAAAGCCAGGTGCTTTTTCCGTGAAATCTACCTTTAACGAGCCGTTTTGGTTACCGTATTTCTTTTCCGTCGAATAGCCGTAACTTGCGATACCGTTGTCCACTTTGGTAATTTGCCCTGCGCCAAACGTTTCGTCAAAATACAATAACGTATCGGGGTCGTTGGTTTGTGCAGCGGTAATGTCGGCAGACCAGTACGTAGAAAGCAACCCTTTCAATTTGTCGTAGTTGTTCACCGCTTGTTTATCCGCAACAGCCAACGCTTGATAGTTTGCCATTACGCTTTCCAGTTGCGTTTTTGTTGCCGTTTCGGGCAAAGCGTTAATTTCGTCGATAACCGCTTGCGCTACTTGCGAAGGACGGATTTTCGTCACGGACGAGAAATAGAGCGACCCTTTCGGCGCGCTTGCACGTCTATCCGTCAAGTCACTTAAACCGCAAACTTCAAAGACACCGCTCGATTTACCCGAGTTGGTAAGATGTTCTGCTTTTGCCCAAACTTGCGTCCACGCATTAGGGGCAAGTTCCATATACGCTGGATATTCCGCATTGATAGGCACGTTCCAACCCACGCACATTGCTTTATATTGGTCGGAATCGTTATATACGTAGAATTCGATATATTCCTCGTCAATCTGCGCAGTTGCCGTTGTGGCAATGTTTACCCAGTTGGTAGGAGACACCGAAAAGTCCACTTTCAACGAGCCACTTTCTTCGCCGTACGATTTTTCCGTAGAATACCCGTAACTGCCTACGCCAGCGGTTTTACTGGAAATTTGTACCCCAGCGAAAGGCACGTCGAAGTAAAGCAATTTACTATCGTCTTGGGCGCGTACCGCAGATAAATCTGCCAACCAGAACGGTTTCATTAACGTTTCCAAACGGTCGTAATTGGCAATCGTTTGCTTTTCCGCCGTAGTAAGCGCGTTATACTTATCCATTACCGTTTCTAACGTTTGTCTTGTTGCGTCGTTAGGCAACGCGGTAATATCGCCTATAACCGCCTTCGCCTTTTCCGTGATTACAACCTCGTCCTTCGTCGTCTTCAAATAGAAATTATCAATATAGAACGTAGCGTCCGCGCGAACGCCCGAGAATGCAATGCTGTATTCGGTAATTACTTTACCCGTATTTTGAATCATTGCCCTGTTCACGTCGAACGTAAGGTTGTTTGCACCCGGCTCTGCCGTTGCGTACGGTGCACAAGCCACCTTATCACCAGCATACGCCGTAACGATAACGTCAAACGCATAATCGTTTGCGTTATAAATATACAGCCCAAACTGCGATACGTCGGTAATATCGTTTTTACGTCCACTTGCCGTCAATTTTAACTCGGGTTGGTTTGCCATCGTAGCACCGATATAACATTTGTACGAAGCGTTTCCTTCCGCAATATACGTTGTATCTTTGTTGAGTTTCATCGAACCGTCAAACGTCGCGGGGTCAAGGTAAATGATAACCATATCGTCCCAATGATTAAAGCCGTTAAGGACAACGATATCCGAATTGCCGTCGTTATTATCTTTATCCGTCGTATCCTTACACGCTACGCCCAAAGTAGCAAAGCCAGCGCACAATACGGATAAAGTTGCTAATAAAAATTTTCTCATTTTTCTCGCTCCTTATCGTAATCTAATACCCATAACTTCTACCGTTCTTTCTCCCAACGGAACAAAGATGGGACCTACCTTTACCTTGTTTTCAAACGCAATATTTACAGACCCCACTTTACTTCCTTCCGCCAAACCGTTCCATACTTCTATCGTAGCCGAAGTGTTTGCCGTAAGGCCGATTTCTTTGGTGAATGCAATACCGCCCGTGGAAACGATTTTCAACGTCATCTTCACGTCTTGGTTCGTCGTATTTGCCAAATCCAATTCGATTACGTCAAACGTTTTCGGCAAACTGGTAAATTTAATTTGCGGAATAAAATAATCGTCAAGGTTACTGTTGATAGCAAACGCATAGCCCGTATCTTTTTGCGTCATCGTACTGCCATCGCTAACCGTTACTTCGAAATCGTTCGCTTGCATATCCACTGCGCGTTCCGTGGGTTTTTCATACAAGGCAATTGTTTCAACCGTAACGCCGTTCTTTACAAGTTCAATGTCTTCAAGCAACCCGTTCGTTGCGTCCATGGTATAAGAATATTTATATCCTTCTCCGCAAGCCACTCTATCCAATACGGTAGTACCTACTTTTACTTGGTATTCGGGCGAAGTGTAGAACGTGTACGTCGCGCTCTTCCCCTCGTATTGCATATCGTAAATAAACTTATCGTCGCTCTTGGTTGCACGAAGCACCGCGTCTTTCAATGCTTCTCTGCATTCGTCGAAAATTTCGTCGTCGCTAAACGCCGTCGAACGACAGAAAATTTTATCGTAAACGCCTTTCAAGATATTATTTACGTCAAACGTGCCTTCCGCCACACCGTAATACGTTTCGTGTTCGCGGTACAAACTTTCCAAATAGTTTAACGTATCCATATCTTCTTGACCGTCACGATAGGTAAGCAAACGCAACGACTTAATCGGTTCGCTTGCTCCGTAGCGGGATGCAGGATATACGAAAAATCCGTCGCCCATCGCGCCAATTACGCCGTTCATATATCTGTTAATTTCATCGTAGGGGTTAATAGCCGCATAGTTAGAACCCCAACCCTCAATTTGCATATACGTATTGTACGACCAGTACAACCAACCGTACAAGTTGTAATACTTTTGTACCCATTTCAAAATTCTACCCGACACCAAAAAGTCGTCGATATGATTGGTGGGTGCAGGGGCAGCAGGGTCGATTTGCGTATAATACCAAAGGTCGTTATTATTTGTATCTGCGTGTTGACCGATATTCGTTTGAATGGAATAGTCTTCTACTTCGTGCAATTGCGGTACGTAGATAATATCGTAATCTTCCAAGCCAGGTTCGTCGCCTTCCGCCGTACATACGATATCAATATCGCGTACGCTTGCTATAATAGGGCTATTTGCATCTAAAACGCCGTCGCCAACCAATTTATCCGCCACGTCGTTTCTAAGTTTCGTAAGGTCTTCCATCCACACTTTTGCAATTTGCAAATTCGCTTCGTCGTTGGGTTCGTCGATGGGATAAATATAACATTCCTCAAAGTAATTCTTACCCGTCTCCGCCGCTTCTTGACCTAAAAGGTACAAGCAGTCGAACCAATAGTCCATACAGCCGTAATATCTTGCGCGTTTCGTAGCACCGTCAGCCCCGGCAAAGTATCCTGCACCGTCAGCGTAACCCGTATTATAAAATCCATCTTTTGTAACTGGTAAGAACGTTTGGTGAGGCAAACCGAAAGTGTTAAAGTTGGGATGGTCGTAATATTTCAATACGTTTTCCACAAATTTTGCGGGGGATTTCGTGGATTCGGGTACCATATACGGATTCATCTTGTATTGTAATGCTTGTTCGTAATAAATACGATACCAATCGTCCACTTCTTCTTGCACGCTAGTTAATTCGCCTTGTACAATTTGATTTTCGTAAATAAGAATACAAGAAGCGGAAGTGGATTTTGCAGGAATGGTATAATCCCAAACGGTAACGCTTACAGGAATATCCAAAATCTCGTCGTCCACAACCAAATTGAACGTACCTGTGTATACGCCTGCGGGCGTATCCGCCGTTGTCGTAAAATCTACCGTGAATCCTTGATTGCTATGCTTATCCACGTTGTTTTCGCCCGCTTCCTTAATAAGGTCCATATCTACGATAGCGTCGGGCGCGTGACAACCAACGGGGAATTCTTCCAAGAAGTTCCCACGAGATTTTGCGGTAACTTCGATATATTTTTGCACCATTACTTCCATTTGCTCTATCGAGAACACGTCGCCGTTTTCGTTAATAAGTTCTTGTGGAACTAACTCAAACTTCTTAATGCGCAAGTTGTCCGTGGTTATGTAAAGCGAGCCCATTTCCGATTCGCCCTTCGCCATCTTCACGTTGATACCCTTATCCATCTTTACGTATCTTTCGTTAAATTGTACGTCTTGCAACACTTTCGTGGTTGCGTAGGTCGTCCACACTTCGTAAACGGGTTCGCCTTCTCCCGCGTCGGGCTTATCACAACCAACGGCGCCCATAGAAAACATCAACGCAAAACTCAGCGCGGCCCCTCTTTTAAAAATCTTTTTCAACATATAAAACTCCTTTTATATTACCATTAACGACGGAATTCTTCTATCTTTTTCAAGGTAGAAGAATTTTGCCCATCGTTCCATTTTTTACGTTAACAAACGAGTATTATTTAATATTTGCTTGTTGTCTTGCACCGGGCAACTTGCTGTTTACCGCCGATACTTCCGCCGCGAAATATTCGGCAGCGGTTGCCTTGCCGTCTTTGAAAGCGTGCACGAAACGACCGTACGAGTTATTATACAATTCTACGATAATACCACCGATAGAATAAATTTTATCTTTCTTGTACACAAATTTCGCTTCCGACAAGGACAATACTCTATTAACGGATTGACGGAATACGGATGCGTTCGGGGTTTCTGCGTTTGCGCTGTTCGTGTAACGGAAAGGCATTTCACTACCGTTTGTACCGTTACGGAAAATTTTCATACCCTCGTCCGAAGCCATCATACGCAAGAATTTCTTAGCCGAATCGATTTGGTTGCTATAACTGGGAATATACGCCGTATTACTGCTACCCGTAACGTATTCTACTTTTCTTGCGCTACGTACAATTTCGATATCCGTATCGTTGCAATTTGCAGGTTTCGTTTGCGTTTTGCCGTCAACGTAATCAATAATTTCACGAAGAATCGTATCACGGTTCGCCGAATCCTTGAAAGAACACTTGTCTGCAACCGCGCTCAATACGGGCGTCTTCATCATTTCGATATTCGAGTTGGGGTAGTTCACAATCATTTCGTTTTCCAACCATTCCCCGTTTACAACAAATAACGACTGTCCTCTTAAAAACTGCCCTTGCATTGAGTTGAAATCAAATGCCGCGCAACGAGAGTGCATATATCCATTATCTGAATTAAGCAAAACAGCAAAAAATTCCAACGCCTTTTTGTATCCATCGTACGCTACCATGTTGGTATCGTAACGGACGTCTTGCGTAGGACCGTAGCCCTTATAGAAATTATTCATTCTCGCGTCGCCTTCGTATTGATGCATAAATACGGGCAAGGATGCCGTCCAATATTCTTCACTGAGCGAATACAGGAAAGGCGCTACGTTAGAATTGTCTCTTACGTCGTTGCAAATTTCCAGCAATTCGTCCGTAGTTCTGGGATATGCTTTGTCTTGTCCAACCACCGTATTCCAAACGTCAACGTTTACAACGATACCAAAAAGACCCGTGGTATAAGGGAAGAAATGATATTTTTGGTCGTAATACGCATCGTCGTCCGTGTCCATTTTGAAATATTCTTGGAAATAATCGAACATCTTATCTTCCACGGTAACGTTTTCACCATCAATGTTGCTTTCATACAAATCCGTAAGGTCGGCAAACCAAGAATCGTACAGTTTCCCGCCAGCCGAAATCGTACCCCTGTAAATATCGCCAAAGGAAGGCGAACCTGCAAAGAAAAGGTCCGTTTCCGCCGTACCAGAAGTAAGCGAGCCTTCCATCTTCGTCAACCCCGTCGTACCTTCACGGGGAAGCGTCACTACTTCTTGTCCGTAACGTTTCGTGTATTCCGCTGCCAAATTCTTAATCCACGTATCGCCATAACCTGCTTTGTAATATTCAATTACAAGCGCGTTGGGGTCAAATTTTTCCCCACCGCAAGCAACCATGGAAAAACAAGAAAATGCAGTAACTGCGCCTAACATAACCGACAAAAATTTCTTCATAATTTTCTCCTTTCTCATTGAAAATATGCGTATAATACGCCCAATGATAGTTTTTGTTTTATTATATCATATAAAAATTGCTCATTTCAACCCTATTTTTTATCAATTATTTACCTTTTTTAACCATACACCCCTATATGCGTAAAAAATAGCAGAGATACGAAGATTTTTTCAAAACCCACTTGACACACCCTACGCGATATGTTAATATGTATATAGCCAAGGGAATTTTGTTGTGTTTTTTTCAAAACAACCTTCTGTTAGAAACTGGAATTTTTAACCATTTTTACGATTTTTAATCAAACAAAAAGGTGCATTATGATTACTTACACCGAAGCCGAAATTCTAAATTCTCCCTATACAAACTACGTGCAAATCCCGTACGACGAATTGCACAACCATACTTTTTGGGAAATTTTCCTTATCTTAACGGGACAATGTACCCATACCGTCAACGGTGTGTCGTCCAATTTAACGACAGGTACCGTATGCTTTTTGCGCCCCATCAAAGACAAGCATTTTTTTGAGAAAAATCAAGGAAACGCATATTATCGACATCGGGATATTTACGTAACCGATTCGGATATGCAAAAGTGGTGTAATATCATTTCCCCCACGCTGTACGACGAATTGTTAGAACCCAGCGCACCCATCACGTTTTCCGTTTCCGCTTCTACGCTTCGTTATGTAGAAGAAATGTTAAACGCACCGAACTTTCAATCGGCAAACTTCGCGCAAGCTATGAAAACCATTCACTTTTCCGTATCTATCGACTTGCTTGCCGCCCACCAATTGACAAAAATTCCTGTATCTTGTCCTACGTGGTTGAATGACTTTGTCAAAGAATTAAAAAAGCCCGAAAATTTCTTGTATTCCGTAGAAGAATTAACGGCAAAATTGCCGTATAGCCACGGATATATTTGCCGAGCATTTAAGAAATACTTAAAACAAACGATTATCGATTTCTTTAACGAACAAAAGATAAACCAAGCGTCATTCTTATTGATGAATACCAATTTGAAAATATTAAATATTTCCAATATGGTAGGGTACAGTTCCCCTAAAAACTTTATCAATCAGTTCACAAAACGCTTCGCGCTATCCCCGTCCGCTTGGAGAGCAAAAAATCAATTTATATCTAAAAAATAAATACTTTTTAACAGAAACCCCCTGTCCGCTTGTTACGCAAACGGACGGGGGGTTATCCTGTTTATTCTATTTTATAAGCGCAATACGCTTACTTCGTCCATATAGCCGTTTTCCATAAACGCCCCTTGGGTGTACGTATCCGAACCATCGATATAGTCCACAATTTTTTGTTCCAGTTCCGCCAAACGAGGAATCTTACCTGCGCAATACTCTTTTAACAGCGCACGGCAATTTTCCAAGCGTTGTATCAAACCGCCAAAACGTACGTCTTCCACTTCAAAGCCGTTTTGCATATTTTCCAAATACCAGTATTCTCTTTGCGCTTTATAAAACTTTTTAATACGCTTAATCACAAGCGGATATACTTTGTTTGCAAGGTACTTTAATTGCTTTTTATCCCCTTCGCTATACGCTTTTCTCGTGCGTACGCCAAGGTCAAATTTATATTCCATCACCTCGGCAAGCGCCTTGGTTTTTCTAAAAATATACCCCCACTTCGGGTCGTTTACGTACGGGTTCAACGCCTTCGCCACGTCCGTAAAAATATGCCGTTCGCTTTGGTCTATCGTAGAATCGTACATACCCGCAAATACGTCGTTGTATAACAAATATTTGGTGGGCGAACACATCTCGTTATTTGGGTCTCTCGGCTTTAATCCGTCCACTTTTTCCAAAAGCATAAACGCATCGAAGTCTATACCCATAAGTTCTTTGAAACGTGCTTTTATCTTATCCATATCGTAGTTGCCGTGCGCAAATTCGGACGCGGCAACAAGCGTAGGCATCGTTGCCCACAACGGACTTTCATTGACGGAATCGCCACCCCATATCGTAACGGTGGCTTCTTTAATCCCCTTTTCTACACACGCTTCAAACGCCGCTTTTGTAATTTTAATGCTATAAGCATTATTTACGTTATAACCGATATAATCCCACACGCCCCCGTCAAACACAATATTATCCGTAATTTTTTGGAACTTTTCAATAAAGTTGACGTAGTGGTCTTTCTCCGTACTATAATAATCCCAATAATGAATTTTTACGTTTTGGGGCATACTCTTTCTTACTTCTTCGCTCTTATCAAACGTCATAGGACCGCGTTCGTACGCGCCGTACGCCATACGGATATACATATCCCCCCACATTTCCGTTTTCACGCCGTATTTATCACAAATTTCCAACACTTTTGCCACGTGCTCTTGCATAATATCCACGCGGTTTCTATATCCGTTTACGTCTTGGTATTTCCCCCTGCCCAACTGAAATGCTTCGTCCATACCCAAATGGATAATTTTTGCCGAGAAACATTCCGCCATCGTCTTAATCATCTTTTCGACAATTTCATATACGCGCGGTTCGCCAACCATCATAATTTCGTCAATATCACGAAGAGGCAAGTACGGTGGCCAACGGAACATAAACCCTAAATGCGCCAGCGTTTGTATGGTGGGGATAATGGTAATCCCCAAAGATTTTGCGTGCGCGTCCAATTCTTTCATTTCGTCGTTGGTGTATTTTGCGCGAAGATACGCAAAAAACGGCTCCCCTTCTAAACCATACCCTGCCGTGATGTCCAAATATAACGTATCATAATTTAACTTGGCAAGATATTCCATAAAACGCTTTAACGTATCCACCGAACGAAGCGTACCGCAAGAGGATACCAGTACCCCAAGCTTTTCAAATTTTCTTTCCATTTTTACTCCTTTTTTGCAAAATACAGCGGATATTTCACCGCTGTATTTTTCTATCGATTAAGCACTTGCTTTCTTATATTGCGCCCAGTCCACTTCTTTACCTGCACCCGTGCAATAGTAAATGTACGGGTTCTTCCATTCGCCCGTGTCTTTATCCATAGGGTTAACCGTCCCACCTACCAACGGCGTAAAGAATTCCGTGCCGTCATAGTTGGTAGCCCTACCTTCCGCATCATAGTAAATGTTACCGTAAGAAATCGAGCCGTCGTCCTTGATAAATTGCGTCGTATCGTACGTACTGCACTTTTGACCGTATTGGAAACGGATACCGTCGTAAACGATACTTGCGCTGTTGCTATGCATATGCCCAAAGAAGAAGGAGTCCGTGCCGAGCGCCTTCATTTGATTGAATATGGTATTGTCAACCGTGCCGTGAACGCCTGCAGTGTCCCAGAAATCGGGTACAGGATCGCCTTGCCACAACCAATACAACGTACCGATATCACCATCCACGTGACCAGCAATACGCTCGGGATATAATACTCTGGTTACCGCAGTGTTCCCAAACTTACCCGCGGCATTAACGGACGCAACGGGGTTGTTTCCAGTAAGGTCTTTATACGCGTTGTTAAACGCTTCCGCCGCCGCATTCATCGGGATATGCAAATGGAAGGAAACTTTTACGTCGGGTACAAATTTTTGAATTCCTTTTACCGTGTCGTTGAACCACTTAACTTGGTCTTTTTGCAGACCGTAAGTGCCGAAAGGTTTACCGTAGGAATTGTTGCCGTGATGAACGGTTTGCCCGTTATTTTTAGATGCTTGGCTTGCGCCCGTACAACCGTTGGTGTCCATATTGACAATAACGCGTCTTAACTCGCCACCTTGCATAATACCGATAGTATAATTGCCGTTGCCCATAATGTCCCCTTGCTTGAAAAGACAGTTAGGCGCGTTTTCATATTGTTGACATTGCCAATCGGCTCCCTTTGCACTTTCCACGTCGTGGTTACCCATAATAGGCGCCCATTTTACGTCCAACGTTTCCATAAATGCAACGAAGTCCTCAAGCACTCTACCGTTGACGTCGTATGAGCCGTAGATAATGTCGCCCGTAACTAAAATCAAGTCGGGATTCGTTTCCTCTACCGTTTCTCTAATGTACTTGTAGCAATGCTCTTCAAGGACGTCCTCGCCCCACTTCCACATCTCTTTCGCTTTATCGTTAAGCGTGCCCGTCGCTTGGTCGGAGTCGATAATTTGAGGGTCGCCAAGTTGCAAGATAACAGGGTCCCTATCGTCGGGTATGGTAATATGAAAATCTACAAGAGATATCAACGACGGGTCAACCGTATCCGCTTGCGTGATTTCGTTTTTAGCCAACGCATCCTCAAAATACTTACCACACGCACCGCACGTCCAATATTCGATATTGCCGTGCTCCGTTTCCGTTGCTTCTACTTTTGCGTGATTCGTTAAAGCGTGTGCCGCCTTCGGCAACACGGTATCCGTTTTGCTAATTTCTTGCGAACAAGCGGAATCCGCAAACAATTTACCGCATCCGTCTATAATACACTCCCAATGTTCTAATTTGCCCGTCTTTTGACAAGTAGGGGTTATTCCCGCGCGGCGCACTGCTCTATGTTGATGGTCGCCACCCGCGTTTTCCGTATCGCCACAAGCCACCGTAGAACACAGCATCATCACGGATAACGCGCCTATCGCTAATCTTTTCCAAATTTTCATAAGCGTCTCCTTTTCTCTTTCTTTGCATTATACATTATAGTACAATAGAAACATATTTTCAATACCTATTTTTATTCTGTTTATTTCCTTTTTTGACCAAATTGTTTTTTTACTATTTTTCTTCACTTTTAAGGCAAAGCGAACATTTTTGTACAATTTTACCACATTTTCATATTTATAACAACAAAAAATTCCTTCTTGTTTTATAGCCTCTAACCATAAAACAAGAAGGAATTTACCTTTTTTATCTATTAAATTAAGTCCTACATAAACGCGCCGACAACCGTCAAAGAAACGGCGCATAAAACAATACCAATTATGTTTTTTACCCCCACTTTTTCCTTGTAAACGATACCGCCTACCAACATCGTAACGATAATAGCAATGGCATTAGAAATAGAAAACAACAAAGCCGCAGGCACCATTGCCGTAAGTTCCGTCGCCAAAATATTAATGACCGCCAATGCAAACGCTAAAAACGCACCGCAAATCAGCAAAGTTTTAGGCAAAAACTTTAATTTTTTTTCCACTTTTCGTACGGGTTTATGGATAAACAACGCTTGCACCAAATAGCATATATACAAAATCAACGCGTTAATAGCAAACATAACAAAAGAAAATAGTGCCGTATTGCCGTCTTCAACAAGCGTACCGAAAATGGTTTGCACAATCATCATACCGCCTTCGGCTATAAACATCAATATTAGCATTATCAACGTTTTTAACGATATTTTTTTCTTCGGCTGTGCTTGCTCATCTTCTGCTTTTGATTTGTCTTGCGATACCATAAAATATATCGATATTAAAAATACAACCAAGCCCAGCCATTGATACACGTTCATCTCTTGCCCGTCTAAAAAGAAATGCCCAAATAAAGCGGAAAGCACAATAGAGCCCGCCGCAAACATTTGCACGAGAATTAAACTTGCCCCCTTTAACGCTTGCATTTCCGTAAATAAACCCAACGTAATAAACGCCGCCATTCCAATAGAACACAGCACCATGGTCGCGTTAAAACCGCTAAAACCATAATATAACAAGGCAATTAAAGACAATGCCGCGGCAATCAATTGATAATATCCGCCATAATGAAGATATGCAGGTCCTTCAATTTGGTTACTTACTTTTTTTGAACATACTTTTTGGATGACACGCATCAAGCCAATAATAAAGAAAAAGAAAATTATTAAAGGATTCATTAGTTCATTCTCCTACAATTTCATCTCATTATACATTAACCATAACTATATCATAAATTGTTGTCATTTTTCAACCCTATTTTTGCACAATTATTTACCTTTTTTGCCCTTTAAAATTCTTCTAAATAACCACCAAATTACTATCATCAATCTTCTCATTTCGTTCCACTGATAGTAAAAATTTGAGATTGTTTTCATTTGTGCTACCATCAAGAGCGACGGTTAGCCAGTGTTCTTTATTCATGTGATACTATATTCCGTACATCAGCACACCCAAAACGCCAGATATTACAATAAGTAAAATGGGTGAAAACGCTTTCTTTTTCCATTTGAAATAACCAAGCGCGACCGCCAGCAATACGCCGAATATCACCAAGCCTTTCCAATCAAAGCTCACCGCGCTTTGCACGGTTGCAATATTCAAAATCACGCTCAAAAACATCGTGAGCGCCGTTGCTAAAATCATTCCGACAATCGCAGGTTTAATTCCGCCAAGCACCGCCTTTACGCCTGCATATTTCAGCAATTTCGTGAGCAAGGTTGCCACCAACAAAATAATGATAAACGACGGCAATACCACACCGAGCGTGGCGAGCATCGCTCCCCAAAATCCGCCCTGCGACGAACCTACGAAAGTTGCCATATTCACGGCAATCGGACCAGGCGTGGATTCTGCTACGGCAATAAAGTTCAAGAGTTCCTCTTCCGTCAGCCAACCGTATCCCAAACAGTCTTCACGGATAAGCGAAATCATACCGTAACCACCGCCAAAGGACACCGCTCCGATTTTTAAGAAGGTCAAAAACAACTTCAAATAAATCATTGTTCACCCTCCTTCTTTTCGG
>JAFVOG010000012.1 GCA_017505945.1 Clostridia bacterium | reverse complement strand
TGCGTTCATAATCTACTCCTATCAATACACGTCGCTCTTTTCCAAAATGTACGTGCCAAGTACGTTATAAATCCCCGTCCAAGCCAACGACACGGCAAGGCATACAAGCGGTGTCCAAACGTTTGCCGAAAGGCAAGCATAGACGGACGAACCGTACAAGAATACGTTGAGCATAGGGGTGTTGCCTACGATAGCACCCACGCCGACGATGAACAGCCCCGTTCCGAAGAAAAAGCAAGACGCGATGGATATTCCGAAATATTTTCTAAATATGATATTTAAGAAGGCGTATAAACTTGCCCAACCCAAACTCATAATGACTTTGCCCAAAAGCGCAAATAAGAGGGAAGGGATACTTACGGAAAAGGACGCTTGCACAAACGCGCCTGCGACCACCGTGCCAAGCAAGTACGTACCGCACATACACGCCATAGAAAACGCGCCGATAGCCGTTTTAGAAAGCATATAGTCCTGCTTTTTTGCGTGCGTGGTAAACAGTTGCTTTACGTAACCGCTTTTATAATCGTGCCCGATAAAGATGGACACCATAATACCGCCGAAGATGTAAACCATATTCATATTCGCGTATTCCGCAATATCGTTTACGGCATA
Organism: Clostridia bacterium; assembly: GCA_017505945.1. Taxonomy (GTDB): domain Bacteria; phylum Bacillota; class Clostridia; order Christensenellales; family Borkfalkiaceae; genus Scatosoma. The sequence goes on along the minus strand of JAFVOG010000012.1, from coordinate 8,919 downwards.
TAAGGGGGAATCGGCGGCTATCACTTGCCAAGTGTTGTCGTATAAGGGTTGCGCGACGCCTTCCGCGTTTTCAATGCTGGTCATACCCAAAATCATGGCGGGGATAATCGCCGCTATGGCAAGAAAGATATAAAAGAGTGGGGTATGGAACAAGCGGTAAAAATCGACGCCTAACATACCTTTTAAGCGTTGCGTAAACGTAGGGGTTTCAAATTGTAATTGATTGTTCTTTTCCATATTACGCGTTCTCCTTATTACTCATCAGTTGGACGTAGTATTCTTCTAAACCCACCTTATTCTTTTTAAGTTCGTTTACGACAAATCCTTTTTTAAGTAAGTGTTCTACAATGCTTTCGGTATCGTCTTCGTCATATACGCGAAGGTAGCCGTCTTCTTCTTTCACACAGGAAAATCGTTCAGCAAGTGCGCGTTTCGCGCCCTGCATATCTTGCGTTTTTAACGATACGAACACGCGCGAACGCTGTTCCATTTCTTTTGCGGAAAGTTCCTGTATCATTTTCCCTTGACGGATAATGCCGTAGTGGGTGGCTATCTTTTCCAGTTCGCCCAAAAGGTGGGAAGAAATGAGTACGGTACAGCCGTAATTTTGCGTGATATCCACTAAGATTTCGCGCATAATGCGCATACCGTCCGTATCCAAACCGTTAATGGGTTCGTCTAAAATGAGTAGGGCAGGGTCGCCAAGTAGTGCCATAGCAATCCCTACGCGCTGTTTCATACCAAGCGAGCAACGCTTAAATTTGATGTTCGCGTTATCTTCCATACGCACGATTTTAAGCACGCGTTGGATTTCTTCGTCGGGGTTGGCAAGGTTAAGATTGAGGGCTTGCATTCTCAAATTTTGATATACGCTGGACGAGGGGAAACAGCCTGCGTTTTCAATGAGTGCGCCCACTCGTACGCGCACGCCTGCGTCCGTATAATCTTTACCGAACAACTTTATACTGCCCCCGTTTGCGACAAGATGTCCGCAAATCAGCTTTTCCGTGGTGGATTTACCCGAACCATTTTCTCCGATAAAACCGTAGATACTGCCGACGGGGACGGTCATATTCAAACCGTTTAGCGCGTACATACCGCGAAAACTTTTGGTTAAATTTCTAATTTCTATCGCGTTCATAATAACTCCTTTTTTGCGTTATATGCCCATAGTATATCTTGTCAAGGTTTACGGGTTGTTTATAAAATGTTTCCGTTTTGTTAAAGTGTATATTTTTTTGCAAAGAAAAAGTGGCGGACGTTATGTCCGCCACTTGGTAAGCGCGAGAATTATTCTTTTTGACTATTGAGTTTTGCCAAACGGATGATATTGAGAATTGCCAACACAATGGCCGTAAGAGCACTACCGAAATAGATAATTTTGCCAAACCAACCGCCGAGATATACGGAACACATTAAAATCCCGTAAAAAATGCAAGCGCCTGCAAGCAAAAACAGTACGATGATACCAAACCAAGCAATACCTTTAATGGTTTCGGGGGATTGCTTTTTGGCGGAGACGTATGCAATAATGGACATAATGGCAAGCGCGGCCGCGCCGACTATCGCATATATTCCGAATATGATAATGCCGAAAATACCCAACCCTTCGGTAGAGCCTTCGGGAAGGGAATCTACGTAGGTGGGAAATCCGATAAACGATTCGTAGAAAAATGCGGTTAAGCCCGCAACGATTGCTAAAATAAAACCCCAAAGATATGCAGAAGATATTTTCTTGGTCATAAGTTTGCCTCCTTTCTCTTTTGTACGTGTATTATAACATATGATAGTACAGCTGTCAATAGGGAAATGAAAAAAAGTGGTTTAGAAAAGAAAGACGGGGTACAGGGGCGCGTTGAAAATAAAAGGACACGGGCGAAATTGCGCCCGTGTCCGCGTGTATTGCGTTATAACAGTACGATACCGTGTTCCTTGCAAACGGTTTGCGTTTTGTCGTCCCAAATGGAAACTTGCACTTCGCCGATATGCGCTTTGCCCAAAAGCAACATAGACAGACGGGATTGACCGATACCGCCACCCATAGTAAGGGGCAGTTCTCCTGCCAAAAGTGCTTTGTGGAAGGGGAGTTTTCTTCTGTCGTCGGCGTTTGCTTTTTTCAGCTGTTCGTCCAACGATTTTTCATCTACGCGGATACCCATAGAAGAAATTTCTATGGCACAGCCCAAAACGTCGTTCCAAAAGAGTAAATCGCCGTTGAGTTTCCAGTCGTCGTAGTCGGGCGCGCGGTTGTCGTGCGGTTTGCCCGAACGGAGCTTGTCGCCGATTTGCATAATAAACACCGTTTTATGTTGCTTAACGTATGCGTTTTCCCGTTCTTTATCCGACATAGTGGGATATAAATCTTCCAGTTCTTGCGCGGTAATAAAGGTGACGGTGCGCGTAAGTTCTACGTCGATTTGCGGATAGCGACATTTCAAGAAATCCAGCGTATCGCATATTGCCCCTACGATGCCTTGTACCACCTTTTTCAAATAGTCCGTGTTGCGCGTTTCGGGGGTGATAATCTTTTCCCAGTCCCACTGGTCGGTATAGACGGAGTGGAGATTATCCATTTCTTCGTCACGGCGAATCGCGTTCATATCGGTATATAAGCCTTCGCCTGCGGAAAAGCCGTATTCTTTCAAAGCCATACGTTTCCATTTCGCCAAAGAGTGTACGACTACGGCGTTTTTACCCGTTTCCTTCAAATCAAAAGCGACGGGGCGTTCGACACCGCTCAAATCGTCGTTCAAACCCGTGGTGGGGTCAACGAATAAGGGCGCGGAGACGCGCTTTAAGTTGAGTGCCAAGCATAACCGTTCTTCAAACGTGCGTTTGAGTAGGCCGATTGCCGTTTGCGTGTCGTATAAACCGAGCACGGCTTGATAATCTTTGGGTACGATAATTTTACTCATAAGAGTAACCTCCCACGTATAATACGTGTAGTATAGCATATTTTCTTTGGGGTTGTCAATAATTCGGCGTAGAAAACCGCGAAATTGCGCGAAAAAAAGCGCGTCACAAAAATTATTTGAAAAAAGCCCGAATATTTACGGGTTTTTCTTGGAAAAGCGTGTAAAAACGCTTTGATTTTCGGGGAAAATATTGTAAAATAGAAGATGGTGGGTATTGCGCTCTATCGTAGATAGAGAAATGCGCATATGCGCCAAATACAAAACAGTAAAAAATAAAAAGCGAAAAGCGGAGATAGTAATGGGACTTATTAAGTATTTGATGGGTGGCGACAGCAGAAGAAGCTTGAAAAAACTCAACAAGATGGCGGACAAAGTAGAGGCGTTAGAACCCGTTTATCAAGCGATGGACGACGAAACGTTGAAGGCGCAAACGGCGGTGTTTAAGGAACGTTTGAAAAACGGAGAAACGTTAGACGATATTTTGTACGACGCGTTTGCTGCGCTTAGAGAAGCGGCAAAGCGCGTACTGGGTATGCGTCACTTCCGCGTGCAAATTATCGGCGGTATCTGTTTACACCAAGGCCGTATCGCAGAAATGCGTACGGGCGAAGGGAAAACGCTCGTTTCCACGTTACCTGCATACTTGAACGCATTGTCGGGCAAAAGCGTGCACGTCGTTACGGTAAACGATTACCTTGCAAAACGTGACGCCGACTGGATGGGTAAGGTACACAAATTTATGGGGCTTACCGTAGGGGTAGTCGTGCCCGGTATGGACGACGAAGAAAAACGCGTGGCGTATCAATCGGATATCGTATATGGTACGAATAACGAATTCGGTTTCGATTATTTGCGCGACAACTTGAAGACCGATTTGAATAAAATGGTACAACGCGATTTGACGTTTGCTATCGTGGACGAAGTGGACTCCATTTTAATCGACGAAGCGAGAACGCCCCTTATCATTTCGGGTAAAGGGGAAAAGTCGTCCGACTTGTACGTGCAAGTAGATAAACTTGTTCGTACGTTTTCGGGTGGTTTCGACGACGAATTAAAAGAAGCGGAAGAGCTTGTGGCAGGCGAAAGACGCGCACAAAAGAAAAAGAAGAAAAAGGTCGTAGAAGACGACGAGGACGACGATTACGTAGATTATACGAAGATGTCGCTTGAAGAACAAGCCAACTACGAAGCGGATCAAGCGGAAAAGGCGGAACAACGCCGTCTTACTGCTCCCGAAGGCAAGAAATCGTTGGCGCTCTCTAAGGACTGGGACTATATTATCAACCGTAAGGACAAGACGGTAGAACTCACCGACAGCGGTGCGAGAAAGGCGGAACGTTTCTTCCATATCGACAATATTGCGGAAATCGAACACGCGGATTTGAACCACCATATCCAACAAGCGTTGAAGGCGCACAAGTTGTTCAAGTTGGACGAAGACTATATCGTTAGCGACGGCGAAGTGGTGATTGTTGACGAATTTACAGGCCGTCTTATGATAGGTCGTAGATATTCGGACGGCTTGCACCAAGCTATCGAAGCGAAAGAAGGGGTAGAAGTACGCAGTGAAAATAAGACGTATGCAACCGTAACTTTCCAAAACTATTTCCGTTTATATTCCAAGCTTTCGGGTATGACGGGTACGGCAAAGACGGAAGAAGCGGAATTTAGAACGATTTATTCGCTGGACGTAGTGGAAATCCCCACCAACCGTCCCGTAAAGCGTGTAGATTTGCCCGATATGGTATATTCGACGCAGGACGGCAAAAAACGTGCGATTATCAACGAAATTATGCAACGCCACGAAAGCGGTCAACCCATTTTGGTGGGTACGTCGTCGGTAGATAAGTCGGAAGAAATTTCCCGTTTGTTGAAAGAGAACGGGGTTAAGCATAACATTTTGAACGCGAAAAACCACGAACGCGAAGCGGAAATCGTTGCGCAAGCAGGGCGTTTGGGCGCCGTTACCATTTCTACGAATATGGCAGGGCGTGGTACGGACATCTTGCTTGGCGGTAACCCCGAATATTTGGCGAAAAAGCGTTTGAGAGAAGAAGGCGCAGAACACGAAGATATCGAGCTTGCTATCAGTACGTATATCACGGACGTAAGCGAAGATATTATGAAATTGCGCGAACGTTATAAGAAGGTTTACGAAATTTATAAAAAGGAAACGGACGCGGAAAAGGAACAAGTTATTGCCGCTGGCGGGCTTTGTATTATCGGTACCGAACGTCACGAATCGCGCCGTATCGATAACCAGCTTAGAGGTCGTGCTGGACGTCAAGGGGATATCGGTATGTCCGTATTCTTCTTATCCTTGGAAGACGATTTGGTGCTTCGTTTCGGTGGCGAACGTATGAAAGCTATGTATAACTTCTTCAAGATTGACGAAGATACTTGCTTGCAATCGAAGATGCTTTCGCACGGTATTGAAAACGCACAAAAGACGATAGAAGGTAGAAACTTCGGTATCCGTAAAAACGTATTGCAATACGACGACGTTATGAACAAACAACGTATCGTTATGTACGAAGAACGTATGAACGTACTTCGCGGTGCGGACGTACACGCGCAGGTATTGAAATATATCCCCGATTACGTTGCCGAAACGCTGTCGTCGGCGGTTCACGTGGACGATATGCCCGAACTTTGGAACGAAGACGAACTCAACGCCGCTTTGGAAGCGAAAGTGTTGCCTGAGGGTACGAACTACGTTACGCGCGAACGTTTGATGAAGTGGGATTACGAAACGGCGCTGAGAAAGATTTCCAAGAAGGTAGAAAAAGAATACGAAAAGAGAATTGAAGAATTCAAGGCAATGGGCATTGATTTCTCCGCGGTAGAAAGACGCGTACTTTTGATGACGGTAGATAGAAATTGGATTGACCATATCGACGCAATGGACCAACTGAGAAAGGGCATTTCGCTTCGTGCATTTGGGCAAGTAGACCCCATTATTTCGTATAAGAAAGAAGGCTTTGATATGTTCGACGAAATGATTGAACGTATCCAACGCACGACGATTAGCGTGCTTTTGAAGGTGAAGATAGAAGCGCGCCCTGCACCCGTACAACCGAGTGCGCCCGTGCAAGCTACGCCTGCGCCTGCAAGCGAGCCGAGACGTTTCCGTCGTCAAATGCCTACCCCTCTTTCGCAAATGTCGTCGTACAAAGACGCGCAAAATAAAAATTCGGACAAATAAGGAACTTTATGTTTAAGGCTGACGATTATAGATTAAAAATTCAAGGGATGCGCGGTGTTTTGAAAGAAGCGGAATACGCTTTGGATATCGAGCACTTGCGCCCCCGCCTTGCCGAACTGGAAAAGGAACAAGAAAACCCCGACGTTTGGCAGGACTTGGAAAAATCTACCAAAATCGGTAGAGAAATTGCAAGTATCCGCAACAAAATCACAGCGTATGAAAAGGGCGCGACGGCGCTTACCGACGCCGAAGACGTTATCGATTTAATCGAAGAAACGGAAGACGAAAGCTTGATTGCGGAACTGGACGAAATGCTTGCTTTGGCGGAAAAGGATATCGAAGATATGCGTATCCGTGCTATTTTGAAAGGACAATACGATAACCATAACGCTATGCTTGCATTGCACGCAGGCGCAGGCGGTACGGAGGCTTGCGACTGGTGTCAAATGCTGTACCGTATGTATTGCAGATACTGCGAAAAGATGGGCTTTAAGGTGTACGAATTAGACCGCGAAGCTGGTGATGGCGCAGGGTTTAAGAGCGTAGATTTTAGGGTAGAAGGCGAAAATGCGTACGGGTATTTGAAAGCGGAAATGGGCGTGCATCGCTTGGTGCGTATCTCGCCGTTTGACGCCAACAAACGCCGTCAAACGTCCTTTTGTTCGCTGGAAGTAATGCCTGAAGTCGAAGAAGACGACGAAATCGAAATCAACGACGACGATATCCGTATCGACATTTACCACTCGGGCGGTGCAGGCGGTCAAAACGTAAACAAGGTGGCGTCCGCCGTGCGTATCACGCACTTCCCGACGGGGATTGTGGTGCAATGTCAAAACGAACGTTCACAGCTCCAAAATAAGGCAATGTGCTTTAATATGCTTCGTTCTAAACTCTTGGAAAAGAAGATAGAACAACGCCAAGCAGAAGCGCAAGCGATGAAAGGGGACGTGAAGAAAATTGAGTGGGGCGCACAAATTCGCTCTTACGTGTTCTGTCCGTACACGCTGGCAAAAGACCATAGAACGGGCTACGAAAAAGGGGATATTCAATCGGTTATGGACGGGGATATCCACGGGTTCGTTATCGATTATTTGAAGAAATCGTAACCGAATATACAAGGGGCAGGTACGTCGTTACCGCCCCTTATTCCACATTTAAGTAAACAAAAGGAAAGGGTATGTATCAGTTTACGCCGAATATACAAAAAGAAAATCCGATTATTTTGGGGATAGAATCGTCCTGCGACGAAACGGGCGCGTCCGTAATTTGCGGTAAAAAGATATTGTCCGACGAAATTGCGTCGTCGGCGGATATCCAAGCGTTATACGGTGGCGTTGTGCCCGAAATTGCGTCGCGCGCACACACGGACGCAATTGCCAAAGTGGTGGATAAAGCAATCAAAAACGCAGGGATATCCTATGCGGACATCGACGCCGTTGCCGTAACGTACGGCGCAGGGTTACTCGGTGCGCTCCTTGTCGGCGTATCGTTTGCTAAGGCGTTTGCGTATGCGCTGAATAAACCGCTTATTGCGGTCAATCATATTCGCGGACACTTGGCGGCGGCGTATTTGCAGGACGAAAGCTTGAAACCGCCCTTTGTAACACTGCTTGCAAGCGGTGGACATACCGCTATTTTATACACAAAATCGGAGAGTGAATTTGAACTGCTTGGCGGAACGTTGGACGACGCGGTAGGTGAAGCGTTTGACAAAGTGGCGCGCGTTTTAGGGTTACAATATCCAGGCGGTCCGAATATCGAACGGCTTGCAAATACGGGTAAAAACGTCGTGCCTATGCCCAAGATGTTAAAGGGCAACGGCGGATATAATTTCTCGTATAGCGGACTGAAAACGGCGGTAATCAATTATTGCCATACCAAATCGCAAAAGGGCGAAGAATATAATAAAGCGGACGTGGCGTGTTCCTTCCAAAGCGCGGCGCTGGATATTTTAGTGGAAAAGGCGGTGCAAGGGGCAAAAGAAAAAAACGTTACGACGGTTACCGCAGGCGGTGGAGTCGTAGCGAACGGGTATTTGCGCGAAGCGTTGACGACGGCTTGCCAAAAGGCAGGATTAAAGCTTGTGCTTCCCGAAAAGCGGTACTGTACGGATAACGCAACGATGATTGCTGCGGAAGGTTTATTGCAATACCGTTTGGGGAATTTTGCCGATATGCGCCAAAACGCAAAGGCGTCTATACCGCTGTCGGTCACGATTGATAAGGGGTAAGGGTATGGAACACGTATTAGAGTGGTTTTTACACGCCGTAAAAGATACCCTGCCTATGCTCCCTTGGATGTTTTTGATGTACGTGATTATCCAGCTTTTGGAAAATAAGACGGCAATGAAAAATGCAGGTCGGTTTGGTGGGGCGTTGGGGCCTGTGGTGGGGTCGGCAACGGGACTTATTCCACAATGCGGTTTTTCCGTAATGGCGGCGAAATTTTACGAGCAAAAATATATCAGTTTGGGCACGCTCCTTGCCATTTTCTTTTCGACGAGCGACGAGGCGTTTTTAACGCTGATTGCCAGTGGTAGCGGTGCGATTTGGGTGTTGCCTACGATAGCCGTGAAAATGGCGGTGGGCATTGCCATCGGCTACGGCGTAGATTTATTTTTGAAAACAATCGGGCGTGGACAAACGCGCGTCGTTATGCAAGAACAAACGCAAACGGACGGCAATCTTACGGTAAAAGAAATTTTTATTTCACGCTATTTAGAAGAAAAGGACGTGGAAGTGGTATGCGCTTGCGGAAAGGCGCACGATACGGACAAGGCGTGGGTAAAATACCTGTGGT
>JAFVOG010000102.1 GCA_017505945.1 Clostridia bacterium | reverse complement strand
GTGATATTATATATTATCCTTACAAAGATAATAATAGTTCTCACGTCTTGGTTTATATCGGAAACGGAAATATAGCGCACTGTACGGGGAATTATTATAGCCAAACGAATTTTAAGGAATATAAAGAACCTGCAATTCGTTATTTGAACGTAAATAATTTGTTTGACCCCACTTCTGCTCGATACGTCTTTCAGACGGCAACAAAACGGGAAGCTTTGTATATTATTCGACCGACGAATATTTGGACTGGAACGGACGTTCCTTATGTTGCGAAACAAAGATTTGGCGATATGAACGGAATTGTTGCGGAAAAGGTTTGTTCTTCTACGCTTGGGCAAACGGTCAATCCAGGCGATACCTTAACCTATACGTTTAACATATTCAATACGACAGAAAAAGCGGTTTCTTTGAACGTAACCGACCTGATTCCTGAAGGCTGTACGTTGCTTGAAAAAGGCGAACCTTCTTCGCAACGGATTATGTTTTGGACGATAGAATTGAGCCCGTATGAAGAAAAATCGTTGTCCTATACGGTAAAGGTAGCCGAAAGCTTTTCGGCGGGAGAGGCAATCCTTTGTAGCGACGAGAGTAAGGTGGGTGGTATAGCTGTCAAAGCTCCGCCGGTGTTCGTGGGACGTACCTTAACGGTGGAGGAACAGACAAGACTTTGCGAGATTGTGGACGAATACGTGGATTCTTCTTTGTCGGCCATTGCGCTTGCAAATTCCATTTATGAAGAATTGCTGGGGGTAGAGAATATTCTCAGTACAAGCGTGGAAAATTTGTTTGCGGAACTTTTCTTGACGAATGGAAGCTATAAGAGTATCGCTACGGAAGGGCAATTTGCCGAGATGATTGCTCCCAGCTTGTATGGCGGTAGGAAAGTGATGAATAGTACGCGTTTCTTGGGCGAAAGAACGCGTATGCCTCAAGAGAAAAATCTAATTGTGGGCGATATTCTTTACCTGCAAGGTACTTCGTCGACGTATAGTCTTTGTATTTATATGGGAGACGGCGTTATGCGCAATTTAGCCAAGGGGTTAGCCACGGCGGATACTTTTCTTACTAATCGATTGGAAAATACGATTGGTTGGCAACATTTTTGCGTGCTCCGTCCTTCGCTGGTGGTAGAATAGATTTAGATATATATTTTAATCGTTATGCAAAACCCCTTCGTTTCAAAAAACTTGAAACGAAGGGGTTTTGATTAGACTATATTGTGTTATTAAAATACTTCTATTGACGAAAAACTTTAGGGGTTACGTTCGTATATTTTTTGAAAAGTTTATTAAAATTGGTGGGGTTATTAAACCCACATTCCAAAGCAATATCCGTGATATTTTTATCCGTCGTTTTGATAAGGGTAAGTGCCTCTTCTATACGCTTTATCGAAATATAATCCCATATTGACATACCCATACATTTTTTGAAAATGGACGAAAAATAACATCTGCTATACGCAACTTTTTTAGCGAGATTATCAAGTGTTATATCTTCTTTGTAATGCGTGTCGATATACCGAATGGCATGCAATAATTTTTGATAATTTTGCTTTTCGCTTTTGGAAAACTGTACGTTTTTATACGCGCGCGAAAAGAGAATTAGAATAGCGGAAATATAGTTATTTACGAGCGTTGTATAATCGTTCCGTTTTTGTTCAAATTCTCTGTAAATAGACAAAATTAAACTTTTCAGTTCTTCGATTTGCTCGGGGGGAAGGGTGTCGTTGATTTTATTGCTTTTAAGCGGAAAATTCGACGCTAAAATTTTAATATAATTCGTATTTAACGCGTTTTGAAAATTTGTGTAAAGATAATAAGGCGCAATATGTAGATTGAGTAGTTCCATACCCGTTTCTTCAATATCCGTAATACAATGTGCCTCGTTGGGGCGGAAAAAGAAGATATCGCCCTGCTTGATAGGATGAATGGTATTGCTTGTTTTATAAAGCCCGTTACCGCGCAAAATAAGCGAAATTTCAATCAGCGTATGATAATGAATACGTAAATTGTTCTTTCTGGGTTGTGCGATTGAAGTGAAAAGACGCAATGCGTCCGCATTATTAAATTTTATTTCGTGAATAATTTTCATAAAAAAAGTATAACACGGCGACGCTTATTTGTCAAGGCAAAAACTGTAAAAATCGAAATATAGTTTGGAAATAGCGAAATATTGTTGTAGAATTCAGATAATTATATATGTTATAATTATAATCGTAGAATATGAAAATTATAGGAGTATAACAACAATGAATGCAAACGAACTGAAAATTACCGATATTAGAGTAGCGGATATAGACGGATTGCCTAAGCATATGATTTTGGTAAAGGTTTATACGAACGACCCTGAAATCGTGGGTTACGGCGAAGTCCGCGACGCGTCCAGCGCGACGTATGCGAAAATGCTTAAAAGCCGTTTGGTGGGGGAAAATCCCTTAAACGTAGAAAAATTGTTTAACCGCATTAAGCAATTTGGTGGGCATTCCCGTCAAGGCGGTGGTGTTTCGGGTATCGAAATTGCTTTATTTGATATTATCGGTAAATTTTATAAAGTTCCCGTATATCAACTTTTAGGCGGAAAATACCGTGATAAAGTGCGTATTTATTGCGATACCGACGTGGACGGCAAGCATACGGGTAGAGATATGGGTAAAGCGCTTAAAAAACGTATGCAAGACGGATTTACCTATCTTAAAATGGATTTGGGTATAGAGCTTTTATACGACGAGCCGGGAACGCTGAACGCGCCCATAGGAATGCTTGAAGAAATGCAAAAGTATTCCATGAAAGCTATTTGCCATCAATCGGGCAGTATTGATAAATCCTTGATGTTTGGTAAAAATTACGAAATCTTTACCATTCCGCATTACGCGACGGGCATACATATTACCGAAAAGGGCTTGGATTATCTTGAAAACTACGTGAAGGAAGTGCGCGAAGAAATCGGCTACGAAGTACCGCTTGCAATCGACCATTTCGGCCACGTGGCAATTGAAGACGCTATTTGTTTTGCAAAGCGCCTTGAAAAATATAATATCGCTTGGATGGAAGACTTAACGCCTTGGCATCAATTCAATCATTTGCAAAAGTTTGCGCAAAATTCTTGCGTACCCCTTTGCACGGGTGAAGATATTTATCTCGCTGACAACTTTGAAGGCATTATGCAAGCGGGTGTAAACGTAGTACATCCTGACCTTTTGACCGTCGGTGGACTTATGGAGATGAAGAAAGTCGGTGCGCTTTGCGAAAAATACGGCGTCGCTTGTGCAATCCATATGGCGGAAAGTCCTATCGGATTTATGGCGGCGGTACACGCGGCTGCGGCGCTTAAAAACGTGCTTGCAGTGGAATTCCATTCCGTTGACCACCCTGAATGGTACGAACTGGTAAAACCCGTAATCAAATTAGAAAACGGATTTATGCAAGTACCCGATACCCCTGGTCTTGGTATTGAAAGCTTGAACGAAGAGCTCATTGAAAAGTTTAGAAAAGCGGACTCAGACGAGCCTTGGAAAGACACGTCCGACTGGGATAAGGAATGGGCAAACGACAGAGAATGGTCGTAAAATAAGGAGAAACGTATGGACGTTATCACGTTAGATAGGGAAAAAGTTTTAGCTAGGTTTTTAGAGAAAAAGGAAACGCTTGAAAAGCGGAATGAAGAAGGCATTGAAAAATACCGTAAAGGAAACTTTACGTTGAAGTTTTCTTCCTTACCCTGCAACAAAGTTTCGGTGAAACAAATTAAGCATAAATTTTTATTTGGTAGCACCGCATTTATGTTGCACTCTTTTGAAAATTCGGAAAAAGAGAAGCGTTATAAAGAGAATTTCGTAAAGCTTTTCAATCAAGCCGTAGTTCCCTTTTATTGGAGTGATTTAGAACCCGAAGAAGGCAACGTTCGTTTTTCAAAAGACAGCTCAAATATTTATCGTCGTCCTGCGCCTGATATCGTTTTAGAGTTTTGCAAAGAGTATGGATTAGAACCGAAAGGGCATTGTTTGCTTTGGAATTCACACGTACCGCAATGGTTACAAAGCTATTCTAAGGAAAAAAGAAAAGAGATTGTAGAACGTCGTTTCCAACAAATTTCCGAAGAATATGCAAGTAAAATACCGTCGTTTGATATTGTCAATGAAAGCGCGAGTAATTACAATTTTGGAAAAAAGGAATTGTTTGAAAACTATGACGAGTTTGGTTTAGAGCTTGGTGGCAAATATTTTTCAAAAAATATAAAAATTCTCAACGAAACGAATAAGGCGATTTGGGAGTCCTATTGGACGAGCGGAAAATATATGCCCTTTAATATGCAAGTAAAGGAATTGCTTGCAAAGAATATGCCGATTGATGAAATCGGGTTACAATATCACCTATTTGCTCGTGCGGAAAATTTGTCGGGGCAACTCAATATGCATAAGTTTTTAGACTCGCAAAATATGTTGGAAATTTTAGACTTGATGAGTTCCTACGGATTGCCTATTCATATTTCCGAAGTTACGATTCCCAGTTACTGGGGTGGCAATGAAACAAACGAACAAATACAAGCCGAGCTTACGGAAATACTTTATAAAACGTGGTTTGCTACGGAAAATATGAAAAGTATCGTGTGGTGGAATATGGTAGACGGCTACGCCGCGTATGCACCGCTTGGCTCGGGGGAAGGAGAGAATTATTACGGTGGCGGTTTACTGCGTTTTGATTTGACTGAAAAACCCGCCTATAAAGTTTTGGATAGACTAATAAACCAAGAATGGAAGACGTCGTTTGAAAAGACGATAGAAAATAACGAAATTTCTTTTCGTGGTTTTTACGGCGAATATGAGATTTGTGTGGACGGGAAAACGTATAGAGTAAATTTAGACGAAAACGGCAAGGAAGTAACGTTATGAAAAGAGTTTTAATAACAGGCTCTACACAAGGTATAGGTAAGGCGCTTGCATTAGCGTTTGTGAAAAACGGCGACGAAGTTATCGTACATTGCTCTAAGGATATCGAAAAGGCGGAACGTATCCGCAAAGAAATCGGGGCAAGTAAAGCCGTGGTTTGCGATTTGTCGAATATGAACGAAGTAAGCGAATTGTATCAAAAAACGGGGTCGGTCGATTGTTTAATTTTGAACGCAAGCGTGCAATACAAAGAGCTTTGGTCGGAAATTACCGACGAAACGTTCGATAAACAATTTGATATCAACGTAAAAAGCACGTTAAAGCTTATGCAGGCGTATTACCCTGCAATGCAAGAAAAAGGTTTTGGTCGTATCGTTACCATCGGTAGTGTAAATCAATATCGCCAACACGCGGAACTTTCGGTTTATTCGGCAACGAAATGCGCCGTTAAAAAACTTGTGGAAGTAATAGCGAAACAGGTTGCGCCGTTTGGGGTTACGGTGAACAACGTTTCCCCTGGGGCGATTGCAACGCCGAGAAACGAAAACGTGTATAAGAACGAAGAAATGCGTAAAGCGGTGGAAAAAAGTATCCCTATGGGAAGATTTGGTACACCCGAAGATTGCGTCGGCGCAGTGCTAATGCTTTGTAGCGAGCAAGGCGCGTATATTACGGGTACGGATATCGTAATAGATGGAGGAATGAGATTATGATTAAATTTAACGACAGAGAAACGATTATTGCGTTAACGCCACTTTGGAAAGGGGAAAGATTTCCCGACGGTAGACCCAAGGTTCCGCAAAAGTATTTGGACGAAATGCGTAAAATGACGCTTGAAGAGCTTTGGAAACCTATCTTTTTGAAGGGTTACGAAAGTCAATTTGAAGGGGATTTGAAAACGCTTCATAACGACGGTAGAAAGCTTATCGGACGTGCGGTAACGGCAACGTTCGTACCTACCCGTCCCGACCTGCACGAAGTAATGTTCGGCATTGGTGCGGAAGAAGGCAGAAAGGGTAACTACAATCAATGGGTTATCGATAGTTTAGTAGAAGGCGACGTGGTTGTTGCCGATATGTACGATAAAATTTACAAGGGTACGTTCCTTGGCGGTAACTTGACCACGGCTATCAAGACGAAAACCAAAACGGGCGGTGGTGTCATTTGGGGCGGTGTTCGTGATACCGAGCAAATGAAACAAGTTCCCGACGTGCAAGTATATTATCGCGGTATCGACCCTACGCCTATTCGTGATTTCATTATGAAAGACTTTAACGGTGTAACTCGTATCGGTAAAGCAACGGTACTCCCTGGCGATATCGTTTACGGCGCTGGCGGTGGCGTATTGTTCATTCCTTCACATCTTGTGCAAGAAGTGGTAGAAGGCGCAGCGAAAACGCACGTAAAGGACGATTTCGGCTTTGAGATGATAGGACAAAATAAGTTTACTACGGCGCAAATCGATAGAGCTATGTGGACGGAAGAAATGCTGGATATGTTGCTCGACTGGATAAAGACAGATCCG
>JAFVOG010000001.1 GCA_017505945.1 Clostridia bacterium | reverse complement strand
TTTATTTCCTTAACGGAGAGTTCCCTTGCCAAAATCACGCGCGATACGCCCTGTTCTTTCCAAAACTTCACCGCGTATTTGTTGGTCGTATTTGCTTGTGTGGAAAGATGAATACAAAGCTTTGGAGCAAACGTTTTTGCAATATACACCACGCCAGGGTCGCTGACAATAACCGCGTCCACGCCTATGCTTTCCAGCTTTTGAAAGTAAGTTTTCAACCCGTCCGTTTCCCCGTTTCGCGCATACACGTTAGCCGTAACGTACACTTTTTTCCCTTTTTCGTGCGCCAAATCGACGGCGGACGAAAGTTCGTCTTCCGTAAAGTTATCTGCGAAGGTACGCAAAGAAAATTGCTTACCTCCCAAATACACGGCGTCCGCGCCGAAATGCAACGCCGTTTGAAATTTTGCAAAGCTACCCGCAGGAGCCAACAGTTCCGCTTGTATCATATCTTGTCCTTGCCCTTAAATACGGACAGCGCCACGCCGTCGCCAACGTTGACGACGGACGTCGTAAAGTCCGTATCGCTTGTAATCGTTTGTAAATACGAACGGATTTTATCCACGATAGAGTGCCGTTTTTGAGGCGTAGGTTCTTCACCGCTTACCCAGCCGTACAAAAGCACGTCGTCCGCAAACAGTACCGCGCCCACGTTCATCACCCTTTTCAAATCGAATAGATATTTTTCGTACTGTGCCTTAGGTCCGTCTAAAAACACAAAATCGTACTTGCCGTCCATCATTGCTAAAATTTCGCCAGCGTCGCCCAAATACGCATTTACGCGGTCCGCCACGCCAAATTCGGCAAAATTTTGTTTCGCTTCTATATAGCGTTCTTCTTCCAACTCCATCGTGGTAAGCCTTGCCTTAGGGCAAGCTTGTAACATAGCCACCCCCGAAAGCCCTACCGCCGTGCCGATTTCTAAAATAGACAACGGTTTTTTCATACCGAGCGTAACCAGCAAAAACTGCAACGTTTCGTCGTCCGCCACGGGAATTCCGCGCGAAAGCGCGTCCGTACGCTTGTCCTGCAAACGCTTATCGATATCCAGTTGTACCAAAGACGCCGTATATTTCATAATTTTCCTTTGTTATACGTCCAAAACGCTTACCATAAGCAACGGGGATTTTTTCGTGCGTTTGTAAAAATAACTGCGCACCGCTTTCTTTACGCAAGCAATCAGTTCCGCCTTGTTGCCGTTTGCATAATTATATCCGTCCACCGCGCGTTTTGCAACGTCGCGTACGTCTTGCAACGTACCCGAAGTTTCGGTAAACACGTAGCCACGCGCATCAATTTCAATTTCACCCACGACGTAGTTGCCCGTAACGGCAAGCGAGATTACAAACACGCCTTCCGTGGACATACGAAGCCTGTCCTTCATCACTTCGCTGGAACCGTATTCTTCTACCCCTTCGCCGTCAATCAAACGCGTACCTGCCTGCACGTTTTCGCCCAACTTCATTTGTTTTGCCGTCAATTCCACACAGTTCCCCACTTCGGGAATACAAATATTCCTTGCGGACATACCCAAACTTTCCGCAAGCGCGGCGTGGCGTTTCAAATGGCGATATTCGCCGTGTACGGGGATAAAGAATTTGGGTTTAAGAAGGGTGTGCAACATCTTGTGTTCTTCTTGACAGGCGTGCCCCGAAACGTGGATTTTTCCAAGCTTTCGTACACCACTTTCGCACCCTGCTTATACAGGTTATTGATAACGCGGTACACCATTTTCTCGTTGCCGGGAATAGGCGTTGCCGAAATAATAATCGTGTCGTTTTCGCCTATCGTAACCTTATTAAAATCCCCCGACGCCATACGTGTTAATGCACTCATCGGTTCGCCTTGCGACCCCGTCGAAATAATTACAAGCTCGTTATCGCGGAAATTTTTAATGCGTTCTACGTCGATTAAAACACCGTCGGGAATTTTTAATTCTCCTATACGCGCCGCTGCTTCTACGACTTTGAGCATACTCCGTCCCGAAAGCGCAACCTTTCTCCGATATTTTACCGCCATATCGATAATTTGTTGTAAGCGGTGGACGTTGGACGCGAACGTTGCGATAATCAAACGACGCGTAGCGTTTTCCGCAAACAAATGGTCGAACGTTGCACCGACAACCGTTTCACTCAGCGTGTATCCCGAACGTTCGATATTCGTGGATTCCGCCATATACAGCAATACGCCTTCTTGTCCAAGTTCGGCAATGCGTTTCAAATCAATAGGCTCTCCTGCTACGGGCGTTAGGTCGATTTTATAATCCCCGCTGTGATAAATAATACCGCAAGGGGTGTAAATCGCTAATGCACAAGCCCCCGAAATGGAGTGGTTGACGTTGATAAATTCCACCTTAAAAGATTTTACCGAAATGCAATCCCCCGGTTTTACTACGCGCTCGTCCACGCGCGTAATATGATGTTCTTGGAATTTGTTATCGGCAAGCATAAGGGTAAGGCGCGTACCGAATACGGGCGTACCTTCGTCCAGTTCCTTTAACAGGTACGGCAAACCGCCGATATGGTCTTCGTGTCCGTGCGTTAAAAATATACCGCGAATTTTATGCTTGTTTTGCGTTAAATAGGAAATATCGGGAACAACCGAATCTATCCCCGGCATATCTTCGCTGGGGAAGGTCATTCCTGCATCGATAATAATAATATCGTTGCCGTATTCGATTGCCGTCATATTTTTCCCGATTTCGCCTACGCCACCGAGAAAAATAACCTTTACCGCTTTTTTTGCGCCTTTATTTTTTTCCACCGTCGCCATTTCCACTACGGCGTCCGTCTTTTTCGTCTTTTTAGGTTTCGTCTCCTTTTTCTTCTCGTCCGCGACCTTTTTCACTGCTTTGGGCTTTTTTATCGGTTGGATTTTTACCGGTGTGTCAAAAGCCGTACCCATAGGGTTTTTAACCGCCTTGCGCTTGCCCTTTGCTTTTTCTTTCGTAAGTTCGCTACCTTTTTTTTCCTTCACTTTTTCCTATCTCTCCTTATGAGAACGCCTTTCCCATAAAATAGAGAGCCGAAAATTGTAATCATCAGCTCTCTACCTATCCTTTATATTGTTATCATTTGCGGGGTTAGAAATTCAAATCTACTTTCTTTTCTTTGGTAAGCTTAATATAGCCTTCGTCCAAAAGTTCTTTAATGGACGCATACGCAAATTCCGCTGCAAAATCGGTTTCTACGTAATCTTCTTCTTTTTGCGCTTCCAACTTTTCAGCTAAGATGCCAACCAAACGTACCGCTTTCTTTGCCGCGCCGTCGCTCTTAACCTTAACCATAAACGGCGTGCTTTCGTATGCCTTTTGTTCGCCTACGTTCTTTTGATGGTAAACACTTTGTTTCAATTCTTCGTCTTCGGGGTTAAGCGCAAGGTACAAGCAAAGCGTCTTACCGCAGATGTTCATTTTTGCAATGGTATCTCTACCAAGGTTAAATCTGTCGCCGTGCCAACTTACGTTAGAGTTAATTCTCTTATACGATTTGAGAGCGTTCTTAATCGCGCTGTAATAGCCCTTAACGTTGTCTTCGCTTTGCTTCATCTTCGCCGTAAAGCTCTTTTTCAAACGAACAACCAAGCCCGTATCCGCGTCAACAAGTTCACCGCCAACTTCGTCGTAGGTAGGTTCAGCCGCAGGAGCAATTTCTTCCACAACGGGTTCTTCAACCACTTCTTCCACAACGGGTTCTTCGACAACTTCCGCAACTTCTTCAACGACTTCTTCTGCAGGTTCTTCTACGGGAGCAACAAACGTTTGTCCTTTGAGTTTTTCCGCAACGCGGTCTGCAATGCTTTCAATGCCGTCTTCGTCGATTACGAAATCGTATGTAACTTCTTCTTCCGCCTTTTCACAAGCGTTCATCTTTTCAAGCACTTTGTCCGCAATTTTATCGATGCTTTCTTCGTCCAACTTCACGTCGTACGTTTGCGCGGTGTTTGCCGCCATCTTCGCAACAATCATATCCGAAAGCCTATCGTAGTCGATTTCCGCTTTCTTTTCCAACATTTCTTCGATGCGAGCATAATCGATTTTTTCGGTGATAGGCAACGATTCAACAACTTTTTCCGCCGTACCGTAAATCACTTTATCATAGTCGATTTTCGCTTCAACCTTGTCAGCGGACGACGCTTGCATTACTTCGCCCAAAAGTTCCAAAACTCTGTCGCCTACTTCATCTACGATACGCGTATAATCTACGTTTTCCGCAACGGGAATTGCCGCAACCGCGTCCAAAACCTCACGGCTGTGCATAGCTACGCTTTCTTCCGTCTTTTCAGAAAGCGTTTCGATAAGCGCTTTATAATCCGCATCTTCTACAAGCGATAAAATTTCCGCGCTCTTACGGTCTAATTCCGCAAGCATCGCGTCGATATTTTCCAGCTTTTCCACCTTTTCCATAATCGTGTCGTAAATGGATTGTTGTTGGATAAAGCTGTATTTTACTTCTTGCGCCGTTGCTTGGTATTGAGGTAAAATTTCGTCGATGGTAGCTTTGAGTTCTTCCATCGCCTTCTTGCGTTCTTCTACGTCCCCCGAAATGAGTTCAGCCAAACCGTCGTAAATCGTTTGGTTTTGTATGTAGCTGTACTTGATTTCTTGCGTAACCATTTTGGACGCGTTGGTCGCACTTTCGCTAGTTTGCGAAGACGCCGTTTTCACTTCGTTTAACAGTTCTTTCTTTAATTTTTGCAAGTCGTAAGAAAGCCAGCTATACAAAGCATCTACCTTGGACGCTTCTGGTTGTTTGGGAGTCGCAACTTGTTGTTGATTTTTATCCGCCATTTTACACCTCGTTAATTTTTTCGCTTGCTTTTTTGCAAACGGTTTTGGTCTTAAATTTCGTGCAAAAGTATATAATCCTACTTCTACTTGTACTATTATAGCACAAGATATTCAATCGGTCAAGGGTTTTACCAAAAAAATATCCGCTATTTTTCAAATTTTTAAGGGCGCACCCATAGCAGGTACGCCCTTTTTGCCTTAAAACGGCTTATTTATTCTTTTTTCCAAACTTTCTTTGGCAAAGTTTAACGATTTCTACAACGGGAATTACAAGCACGCCAAAACCGATTGCGATAAGGTATTCCGTCCAGTCAATCGTCGTAAATCCAAACGCACTGGCAAGGAAAGGTACTTCGCAAACGAGCGTCGTAGCAAGGAGCGAACCCAAAAGCGCCCAAATGAGCATCTTATTATTCGTCTTTAACGTAAAGATACTCTTTCTTTGCGAACGCATATTCCAGCTATGGAAGATTTCCGCCATAGACATCGTCAAGAACGCCATCGTCATACCGTGGTTGCTATTACCAAGCCCCCACACACCGTTTTCAATGCGGTAACCCACGAAGAACGCAAGGAGCGTCAAAATGGACACGAGCAAGCCTTGATATACGACGTCCACACCCATACCGTCCGAGAAGATACCCGCTTTGGACGAACGGGGTTTCCTGTTCATAATGTCGGGTTCGGCTTTTTCCGTACCGAGCGCAAGCGCAGGGAAGGTATCCGTAACCAAGTTAATCCACAACAAATGCACGGGCGCAAGGATATTAAAGCCCAAAAGCGTAGCTACGAAAATGGAAATAACTTCACTCATATTCGACGCCAAAAGGAATTGAATTGCCTTACGGATATTATCGTAAATGCGTCGGCCCTCTTCAACTGCGCCTACGATAGAGGCAAAGTTGTCGTCGTTGAGTAACATAACCGCGACGTTTTTGGTAACGTCCGTACCCGTGATACCCATACCCACGCCGATATCCGCGCTCTTAATGGACGGAGCGTCGTTTACGCCGTCGCCCGTCATTGCGCAAATGTTGCCGTTCGCTTCGAACGCTTTGACGATTTGGACT
>JAFVOG010000101.1 GCA_017505945.1 Clostridia bacterium | reverse complement strand
GTAGGTGTTGCACGCGCACCGTTTCTTCGGAGAATATATCGCGAAAAAATTGCGTTTTGCGTTCGCCCGAAAGCAAGGCGAGATGGGTTAGAAGTTTATTCTTTTTCGTTTCGTCCGAGCGTTTGAGAAAGTACCGTTTTCTGCGGTGAATCAGGTACGCGCCTACCCCTAAGGCGGTAAGCGAAGCGCACACCGCACCGAGCAGGAGCGCAGGGAAAAACCGTACGCCTATAAGGCGAAAGAGCACGACGGAGAGTAAAAACGAAAGCAGTAAGGTAAAAAGAATATCGGAAATAAAAGCTGTTTTTTTCATATTTGCATTTTTGCCTAAATTTTTACGTTTTAACCTTGAAAAAAGGAAAAATATATTGTATAATGTGGAAAAAGAAGAAAAAGGGGGCGCATAGTATGCGGATAGCCATTTTCGGTGGGTCGTTCGACCCCGTTCATAACGAACATATCCGCGTGGCGGAAGAAGCGATACGCTCACTGCGTTTAGATAAACTTATCGTAATGCCTGCACATACGCCACCGCATAAGTCGTGGGAACGGTTGGCTGACGATACCGTAAGGCTATATTGTTGCCGTTTGGCTTTTGCGCATTTGGAGAACGTGGAAGTAAGCGATTACGAAATAAACAAGGGCGGTACAAGCTATACCTTTGAAACGTGTCGTTATTTTCGTAAAGAATACCCGTCGGCGGAGCTGTTTTGGTTGGTGGGTACGGATATGCTGTATGATTTTCCTACTTGGAAAAACCCCGAAGACATTTTGCAAAACGTCACGCTTGCCGTTTGTGCACGGGATGAAAAACAAGGTTGGCTGGATAGGGCTCAGGCGGATTTTGA
Organism: Clostridia bacterium; assembly: GCA_017505945.1. Lineage (GTDB taxonomy): Bacteria > Bacillota > Clostridia > Christensenellales > Borkfalkiaceae > Scatosoma. Next base: position 10,759 of record JAFVOG010000101.1, on the reverse strand, counting down.
ACAGCGGTTTTCAAAACGCTTTGCCGTAGTGGAATATAACGGCGCGCCTGTATCTTCTACTGAAATTCGCGTTTTGGCGGGGGCAGGTATGCGGTTAGACGGGTACGTGCCCGATAGCGTGGCTACGTATATGGAAAATCGTAAGGTATATGCAATTCCTTTTGCAAAGGACGCGCTTGCCTTGCAAAAACTCAGCCGTAGAGAACACTCTTTGGGTGTAGCAAAGCTTGCGGCGAAACGGGCAAGGGGTTTGAAAATAGACGAAAGTAAAGCGATTACCGCAGGTCTTTTTCACGACTGCGCAAAGAATTTGGAGTTGGACAGTCCGCTTTTGTCGGGGTTTGTGAAGAAGGACGAGTGGGGGGATATTCCTCAACCCGTATTGCATCAGTTTACGGGCGCATATCTTGCGGAGACGCGGTTTGGCGTGACGGATACGGACGTGTTAAACGCCGTGCGTTATCACACGAGCGGTAGGGAGAATATGTCCGATTTGGAAAAGCTTATTTTTCTTGCCGATATGTTGGAAGAGGGTAGAAATTTTGACGGAGTTGACGAACTTCGTGCGTTGTTTTGGGAAAAGGATTTGGACGTTTGTCTAAAAGTGGCGCTCAAACGTTCGTTAGGTATTGTAGAAAGCAAAGGGGGCACGGTGTATCCCTTAACGCGAAAAGCGTACGAATTTTATAGATAATCGGTAAAATAAATCCCCCTGCGTTTTACGCAGGGGGATTTAATTGCGTTTTGTAACTTGACAACTTGAAAAAAAAGCATTATAATATCCGCATAGGAGAAAAGAGAATGAGAAAGAATTTGAAAGCAAAAGCATACGTATATCCGTTGCCCGTGCTAATTGTGGGCACGTACGATGAAAACGGCGTGGCAAACGCAATGAACGCCGCTTGGGGTACGGTGTGTGATACGGCGCAAGTTTGTATTTGTTTAAGCGCAACGCACAAGACGGTAAAAAATTTGTTACAAACCAAAGCGTTTACCGTGGCAATGGCGGATGAAAAAAACGTGATTCCTGCCGACTACGTAGGGGTGGTATCCGCAAATAAAGTACCCGATAAGCTTTCCAAAACGGGTTGGCATATCCAAAAAAGCGAGTTTGTCAACGCGCCGATTATTCAAGAATTACCGCTTGTGTTAGAATGCAAGCTGATAAGCTACGACACGGAAACGGAACTTTGCATAGGGGAAGTGGTGAACGTATCGGCGGACGACAGCATTATAGGTGCAGACGGAAAAATAGACTTGACTAAGTTTTCGCCCATTTGCTACGATTGCGACACGCACGGCTATTATGCGCTCGGCAAACGGGTAGGCACGGCGTTTTCCGACGGATTGAAATTAAAATGCAATACGTAGTGATTACGGGCGCGTACGGCGGTATGGGGCATAAGACGGCGCAGGCGTTTGCAGAGCGCGGATATACCGTGTTTGCCTTGGATAAACAGGTGGGAGAGCCCGAAGAAAATATAATTCCCGTGCAAACGGACGTAACGGATTTGCAAAGCGTACAAAGCGCGTTTGAACGGGTACAAAAAGAGACGGACGAGTTGTTTGCCATCGTGCATTTTGCAGGCGTTTATACGTTGGATTCGCTGATTGAAATCCCCGAACGGGAGTTTGAACGGGTGTTCCAAATTAACGTATTCGGCGCGTTTTACGTCAATAAAACGTTTATGCCCTTGCTGAAAGAAGGTAGTAAAATTATTCTAACGACAAGCGAGCTTGCTCCGTTGGACCCGTTGCCGTTTACAGGGCTGTACGCCGTTAGCAAAAGTGCGCTGGACAAATACGCGTATTCCTTGAAAATGGAATTGCAACTGTTAGGCATTTCGGTGTCCGTGATTCGTGCGGGCGCGGTATCGACGGGGATGCTGGGCGTTTCCACGACGGCGCTTGACGCCTTTTGTGAAAAGACGACGCATTATTCGTGCAATGCGGATAGGTTTCGTAACATTGTAAACGGTGTGGAGTCGAAAAGCGTTCCGCCTGAAAAAATTGCAAACGTTGCGGTAAAAATAGCGCGTAAGAAAAATCCCAAATTTGCGTATAAAGTCAATAGGAACAAGTTATTGTTATTGTTAAACGCAATGCCCAAGCGGTTGCAGTTTTTCGCGATAAAAAAGATATTAAAGAAATAGAGCAGGTATGTGTGGAAAACGCATAAAGGAGTAGGTATGAAAAAAACGGTTTGGACGCTGATTTTAGGAACTGTCGCAACCCTTGCGTGTGCGTGCGGATTTTCAGGTTGTTCGAAAGGCGGAACGAAAGGGCTTGTATTTGAAGAGCACCCCGAGCGCACTGACGAGTTGATTGTAGTAGGGTTTGAAGGGAATTCCCAAATTATCACTATTCCAAGGGAACACGAAGGCAAGCCCGTAAAGGGGATTGCCGACGGCGTGTTTGAGAATTCGGGGATTGTTTCCGTTACGTTGCCCGAAGGTTTGTCGTATATCGGCGATAACGCTTTTGCTGGCTGTAAACGATTAGAAACGGTCCGCCATAAAAATTGTTTTTATACCATAGGGGATAACGCTTTTTACGGTTGTGATAAGTTATCGAGCATCGAGTTGGAAGGACACACGACTTATCCAAAGACTATCGGGGAAAGAGCGTTTTACGGCTGTGAAAGTATTACGGTAGTGCCGTTTGACGGTATAGGGATAGACAAGGATATCTATATCGGCGACGAAGCGTTTGCAAATTGTAGCGGTTTGACTAGCGTATCGTTGCCAACCAGTATTGCGTATCTTGGGAAAGACGTGTTTGCCAATTGCGACAGCTTACAATATAACATAAAAAGCGGTTTGAAGTACCTTGGAAATACGAATAACCCGTACGCGTGTTTAATGGGCGCGACGGACGGGATTAGCGTGATAGAGTTGGACGAGGGTTGCAACGTCATAGCTCCCTTTGCTTTGGCAAATTGCACAAGCGTATCGGAAATGGTGTTGCCGAATATGAAAACGCATTTAGGCGCTTATTTCGGTGCGCCGACGGCGGATGAAAACGCTTCGTACGTGCCTACGTCCGTGAGAAAGGTAACGGTATCGGGGGCAATCCCGAATAGAGCGTTTTACGGTTGTGCGAACGTCACGGAAATCGACGTTTCAAGCGTGCACTCTATCAGCTATGGGGCTTTTGAAAATTGTACGGGCTTAACGAGTATGATTTTGCCCAGATATATGAGTACGATAGGCAGTTCGATTTGGAAAGGGTGTACGAATTTGGCGGAAGTTAGCGTGCCGTTTTTAGAACAGGGGAGCAGTGCAAGCGACGGAGCGTTTCGATATTATTTTGGGAACATCGTGCCGGAAAGCTTAAAAAAGGTGACGGTGGAAAGCGGTATTATTCCCAAGAACGCCTTTTCGTATTGTAGAACGATTACGCATATTACGTTGAAAGACGACGTACATAAAATTGAAGATTATGCGTTTATGGCTTGTAACGCGTTACAGGAACTTACTATACCCAGAAAGGTGGAACGCGTGTTGGCGAACTATTTTGAAGGGTGTTACTCTTTGACGAATATTATAGTGGACCCTGCGAATACGAAATTTCAAACGATAGACGGCAGTTTATACACGAAAGACGGTTTATGGCTTGCCAAATACGCCGTTGGAAAAACGGACATTTCGTTTACCGTACCCAGCAACGTTACAAGCGTGTGGGCAGGTGCGTTTGCAGGGAATACCACGTTACAAACGGTAGTTTTGCCCAGTGCGATAACCAAAATTAACAGTGACACGTTTGCAGGTTGTACGGCTTTGCAAAGCATAAGCATACCCGACGGCGTAACGAAAATTGACGAAAACGCATTTCGGTATTGCCGTAATTTGAAAACCGTAACGTTGGGCGATAACGTCCAAGAGGTCGGCAAATACGCCTTTGACGAATGCGACAGCTTAAACTGCAACGTCTATGAAAACGTGAAATATTTACCCAGTGCAAGCAATGCGTACTGTATTGCGCTTGGCGTTGCAAGCGAGAATACGTTGGTCACGCAGTTACACGAGAATGCTAAAATTATTGCGGGCTCGGCATTTCAAGGGTGCTTAGTGGTCAAAGAGATGACGATTCCAAACGGCGTGGAAAGAATTAGCGAAAGTGCGTTTGCAAACTGTCTGAGTTTGGAAAATTTGTATCTTGGTAGCGGAGTAACGGCGATTGACACGTATGCGTTCCAAAATTGTTCAAACTTAAAACAAGTCGTTGTTCCAAGCTCCGTAACGAATATGGGTGAAAGCGTATTTTCGGGGTGTACGGGTTTGACGAGTGCGACGATAGATGCGAGCATAACAGCAATTCCTGATAAGACGTTTTCAGGGTGTACGTCTTTAACGGACGTGGACCTTGGCGATATTGCAGGTTTGGGCGAAGATGCGTTTGCAGGGTGTATCGGATTGCAAGATTTTGGGATGTTTAGCAACATTACGGGTATGGAATGCGGTGCGTTCCAAGGCTGTACGGGTTTCACGCAAATCGTATTCTCTGAAAACTTGACCAACGTCAGCGGTTGGGCTTTTAGGGGATGTACGGGTTTAACGAAAGTCGTAATTTCTGCAAGCGTTACTGCTATCGGCAACTATGCGTTCCAAAATTGTAGCAATTTAGTAGAAGCGTATATTCTCGGAGGAGATGTATCCTATGTGGGGGATTACGTGTTTGAGAAATGCGGGGATTTAACGATTTATTGTGCAACGCTGGAAAGCTTAACAGACTCATGGTATTATTCTTGGTGTAGAAAACAGCAAGGCAGTTACGAAGAGTATGACGTGGAATGGAATTTTGCGGGCTCGACAGATTAACGCGCTTACGATACGAAAAACGAAAAACGAAAAACGAACCGTGAAAACACGGTTCGTTTTTCGTTATTGCATACGGTTTATATAAATATCCACAGTCCGCAAACGATGCCGATAGCCATACCGCAAAGCAGGTCGGTGGGGTAATGTACGCCAAGCGTAAAGCGAATATAAGCAAGGAGTACGGCTAAGACGAACAACGCGCAACCGATTGCCGTAAACGCTGATAAAAATAGAGTAGCAATAACGAAAGCGCACGCCACGTGACGGCTGGGAAAGGAATTGTCCGCAGAGTTCTTTTTTGTTGAAAAGGGGGTAATTTGCGCTCCGTTTTCCGCATACGGGCGCGGACGGTTGATTGCATATCGCAATATGGTGACGACGGTCAAGCAAACGGCAGGCGCACAAATCAGCGGAATAAGCTGGCGCACTTCGTACGGGGTGGTTAACGCCGTATATAACAGCAAAGCGTAGGCGACGGCAAATATTGCCGTAAGTACGTGGCTTGTCGGTTGCAATGCACGTTGTAATAGAGGATATTTTGTGTAAAGCTTCGCGTTTTTTTCGTAAAGCGACTTATAATTATATTTCATAAACGTAGTATAACATAAAAAACGGAGATATGCAAGCAAATGCGCAAAAAACGAAACGGTCAATATGGTAAAAATATTTTGGTAAACCTTGACAATTATGCATTTCAATGTTATACTAAACGTACAATAGGCAAAGGAGAAAAAATATGAAGAAATTTTTGGCGGGTGTATTGTCGGTTTGCTTGCTGTGTGGGGCTTTGACATTGACGGGTTGCGGTGGCAAATCCTTGGATACGGACGACACCTATAACGTATTTATTTATAAAGTGCAAAGAGAGCAGTTGGCTAGCGGTGAAGTGGTGCACCACGGCTACAAATTGCAAGACAGCTTTACGCTCCCTAGCGGACAAATGTATGAAATTACGAAGTATGAAGAATTTGAAAACATTGACGGTACGTATAAGGTCGGCAAATACAAATACAGTGGGTTTAGCAACGGCTACACCGTAGTCGACCACGAAAAATTACAAGTATTCCCCGACGACCACGAAACGATTTTGCTTACAGAACGTAAATTAAAGACGATTTCCTTTTATTATGAAGGGCAAAACATTTACGACTCCTTGAACTCCACCAACAAAGGCTTGTTGGATAGCGATTGTAAAAATACCTATTCGGAAGATTTTTCGATAAGTGCAAGCCTTGTAACCGACGTGTTGGGTTCGGTAAACAGTTCGGTTACGTTGGGGTTATATACCAACGCGGAATGTACGGGAAAACCTTTTGCGTGGAAGACGTTTTCCTACTCTTCTTATTCGGGATTGTCGGGTACGCTGTCGTTCAGCTTGCTCCAAACGACCAACGTATATGTGAAAGTGTCTTAAAACACCTTCCTATCATAAAACACATAATCTTACATAGGAAATAAAAAGAAAAACAGGCAGTCACTTGATGTGACTGCCTGTAAAATTAGTAGGTTGGCAGGGCAGGTAAGCGATTACGCTACCGTTTTGGGTTTGAATAGGCGTACGGCAACGGCGGTCATATCGTCTTTTGCTATTCCGCCGTATTCGTGCAAAGCGCGTTCTAATACGCTATCCACAAGTTGTTGAGGGTTGCGTACGGGTACGCGTTTTAATACGTCGAATAAATCGGCGGTGGAAGAAAACGCGTCGGTAATGCCGTCGCTTAAAAAGAGCAATACGTCGTTTTCCTGTAAATCGTAGGACGACGCGTCAGGGTGCATACAATCCAAAATGCCCAGCGGAAGCGTACCGCCTTCTAACACTTTTACCGCGCTTCCCGAAATGATAAATCCGATAGGAGAACCTATTTTCACAATGTCTGCCTGTCCGTTGTTGAGGTCCACGATGGCAATATCCACACAGGCAAACGTCTCTTCCTTGTTAAAGGTCAGCAATTTGTTGACGGTAGAAAGGATACACTCGGGTGGCATTTTCGCGCGGTAAAAACTTTCTAATAGGGCAATCGTCGTTTCCGAAATGCGCCGTGCGTATTCTCCACTGCCCATACCGTCCGACAACGCTACCATAAATTTCCCTTCGTCAATTTTGATAACCGAGTGGGTATCTCCGCTTGCGTTTTCACCGTGTTTGGAGCAGGTTGCCACCCCAAATACTGCGTCAAAGTGCGGTTTCTTATGTAAAATGCAACAGTATTTTTCCCCCGAAAGGGCAATACGTTCGGAAATCATCATCGCATACCCTAAAACGTTGGAACAAACGTCCGCCACTACGCGCACGTCCGCTTTGCCAAGCGTAATAAGGGATACGATAGGTTCTTCGCCGTAAATGAGCACTTCGCTACAAAGTATGCCCACTTTCAAAAGTGCAACGGTAAGCTTGCGTTCTTTGTCCGCATACATACGCAAGGGTTCGCTTTGTTTTAGGGCAAGCCCACGCAAAATCTCGCTTACGCCCTGCGCTTGTTTGGCAAGTAAATTCCTGCCTGCCGCGGCGTTTTCCGCCTCCGTCATATACTTTTTATAATCGGCAATTTGCGTATTTACGGCACGCAAAATTGCGTTTTGGTTAATGCACGTTTCCCCCAAACGTTTGGGCACGTCGATAAGATTCGCTTTGCCTTTCAAACACCCCACGCAAAGAAGTTTGTCTAAATCGTCTAAAACGTCCTTTCTTTGGCATATCGATAAATGTGAACAACTCTTGCACGACTCCGAAACGACGCACTCTTTCATATAGGCTTTTGCCGATTCGTCCGCTTCGCTATTATCCAGTGCTTGAAAAGCCGTTTGTATTTCACGGAATACGGACGAGATTTCATATAGCTGTTTGCCTATGGTGGCGCGGTTACGATTGACGGCAATCCGCGAAAGGTGTTTTTCTTTATAGAATACAAGTTTGTTTTCCCAAAACCGTAGCAACGATACGGGCAAAAGAATAAAGAGAGTGGACGGCACAAGCGCGGATAATAGTGCGCCCGTCAATAAGGGAGTGGGATAGGAATATAGCCCGTCGAAATATCCCCAAGCGAAAAACACGCAAAGAAAGGATAACGCGGTGGGGAGTTTGCCTAATTTGGAAAACAGAGTTAAGGCGACGCCATAGACGAAAAATCGGGTTATCGGTAAACCCGTAACGACGTACGGGGCAAGGGATAGCGTAAAGGCGCAAACGATAGTAGATGCGTCCTTGGTAACGGCGCTGAAAAAGAGCAAAATAAAAAAAGCGATGCCCAGGTATGCGTTTAATCCAAGTGCTTTACACGCGCCTATACCCAGTAGTACGAAGAAAAAGATACAGTATATCAATTCGTCTGCGCGCAGTCGGCATTGTAACGCTTTATGTAGTACTGCACGGAGCGCAACGCTACACACGGGGCACAGTAAAAACACGACGAGAGCAAACACGATTTTTTCAAACGCAGGGTGCAGGGTGAGTACGATAGAAAGATAGGGAGTAAACGGCGCAAACGCCACAAATGCACCCAACGATAAAGACGCGCCCAAAAACGGAAAAAAGCCTGCTCTATCGGGTGCATTTCCCCGTACGCGGATATGGAACAGCCAACCGAAAAACAGCAGTGCGCTTTGCGCAAGAGAGATAAGTACGGCGGTTAGGTTTCCGCTAAAAAGGGTAGGTACGACGTAACTTACGCAGGCGAATAAGGGGGATATTCCCACGGTGGGCATTGCGTAGGCAAGAGCTAAATGAAAGGGTTCGCCACTATTTCCTACGGCGTACAGTAAAAAGCAAGCTAAAAATAAAGCCAAATACAATACGGGGAGTTGCGCGCTCGGTTTTTTATAGAATTGCATAAAAATTCCTCGGATGATAGTTTTCTATATTGTAAAAGAAAACGCTTGCCAAAATTTGTCTTTCTTTGGGAGAAATAAACGAATAATGGCAAGCGATATATTTAGTTTTGTACGGGAAACCCTAAGCTGATTAAAATGGCGCGGTTGACGCGGAGCATTGTGGATTCGGGCAGTTCGCCGATTCGCTCTTTTAGACGGCGTTTGTCGAGCGTGCGGATTTGTTCTAAGAGAATTACACTTTCTTTGGCAAGCCCAAAAGCAGGGGGCAGTTCGATATGCGTAGGGAGTTTGGCTTTGTTGATTTTGCTCGTAACCGCGGCGGCAATAATGGTGGGGGAATACTTGTTTCCCACGTCGTTTTGCACGATGAGCACGGGACGGATTCCGCCTTGTTCGCTACCCACCACGGGGGATAAATCGGCATAATACAGTTCACCGCGTTTTACTTCTAACATAACCAAATTCCTCTTTTGAAAAACGTACGCTCCTTACTCTATTATATGTAAAGCCGTCGCTTTTCGTGTTTTGATAGGATAAGTATTGACGGGGCAAGGAATTTTTATACGGGACAAGGGAAAAACCCCCGACTTTTTGCAAGTCGGGGGTTATAATGGTGTATCTTATTTTAGATAATGCACTTAGGGTCTTTTGCGGGAAGGGAATCGAGTTCCGCTTTCTTTTCCGCATAGCCTGCTTTGCCAAGCAACGCAAACGTGGCTTTCTTGCCTTCTTCTACGCCAGGTTGGTTAAACGTGTTGATGTTGAGCATTGCACCTGCATACGCCGTTTGCAATTCGAACAAGAACAGCAACTGTCCAAGCGTGAACGCGTTGAGCTCGGGAATCCACAGCGTGTAGTTCATTCTACCTGCTTTCGTCAGCGCGTACGCGGTAGCCGCGTTTTCCGCTTGAATCAGCTCTTCCATCGTATGTCCGCCAAGGAACGCTACGTCGGGGATGTTTTCACAGCCGTGGGGGATAGGTATTTCGCAACCGTATTTTTTCAAGGACAAGAAGGTAACGACCTTGTCGTAAGGACCTTCGGTGTAGAGTTGTACTTGCGAGTGTTGGTCGGTAACGCCAAGCGATTTTACGGGGGTTTGTCCTACGTTGCAAGGCGTGCCGTCCAGCGTAACGTTTTTGCCCAAGGATTCCGCCCACAGTTGACAGTACCAGTCCGCGATAAATTTCAAGTTGTCCGAATAGGGCATCATAACGCCGATATTTTTTCCGTCTTCCATCGCCGCGATTTGGAGCGTTGCGCACATCAGGGCAGGGTTTTTATACATACTCGAATTAGAGCATACCTTATCCATATACGCCGCGCCTGCAAGCAAGCCCTTAATATCGATACCCAGCACCGCCGCAGGGAGCAAACCTACGGGGCAAAGTTGCGAGAATCTACCACCTACGCCGTCGGGGAGCACGTAGCTCTTAATTCCGCCCACTTCGTTGGAAATTTTAATTAAGTTGCCTTTCTTTTCGTCGGTGGTGAAGATAACGTTTTCTTTGATATCTACGCCTGCTTTGGTAAGCAAGTCAAGGATAATTAAATATTGCGTCATCGTTTCGCTGGTTGCGCCCGATTTGGAAATGACGTTAAAGCACGTTTTTGCAGGGTCGATTACGTCAAGCAAGTCGCGCATACGCACGGGGTCAACGTTATCTTCCACGTAGAATTTAGGCCCTTTTCTCTTGGAACGGGGCAAATCGTTATAATGCAAGTGGCAAAGCGCGTTAAACGCCATAATAGGGCCGAGTGCGCTACCGCCGATACCCAAAACGACGAAGTTTTGGAATTTGTTTCTCACCGTTTTTGCCGTTTGCAAAATGTCGGCTACGATTTCCGTTTGGTTGTAGGGGAGTTCCGTCCAACCCATATACAAATCGTCTCTACCGCGGTTTTCTTGCACGTAGCGGTATGCCACGCTTGCTTTTGCCGAGTAGGACGACAGTTTCTTTTGCGTAAAGCCTTGTGCACCTAAAAAGGTATCCATCATATTGTTGTAATCGAGAGTAACTCTCATCGAATTACGCCATTCTCTTGTCTTGTAACCCATAGTGTTCTCCTTAAAAATTTGGTTGTTTTTATTGTACTCTCTTTTTTAAGGG
>JAFVOG010000100.1 GCA_017505945.1 Clostridia bacterium | reverse complement strand
AGAAGAGAGGCAAGCGTGCCGTTTTTCCACAAGCAGAACAGCAAAGCTACAACGATAGGCAATCCACAACCGCTAAATACGTTGGAGCAGAAAATACCGTCTTTCGAGCCAAGCACGAGAAGCGCGATTAAAATCCAAAGGGTGGTGTTCCCAGATAAACAACAATTCATAAAAACCTCCTGTGTTTTACCGCAGGGGATAGATATGTACTTCCAAACGGAAACGACCTGCGGTGTTATATATCTATTACATAGTATGTAAAAGCATTTATTTTTGTGTAAAATGCTTGTAAAAAAGAATAAAAAACAAAAAAACGCCGTCATTTTGTTGCGAAAATATAAAAAATGCGTTATAATAATTATAATCGCGCGTGGCGAGTACACTTTTGGTGGCTTGACCGTAAAAACCGCGAAATTTACAATTTGTTCTACGGGTATCCAAACGGAACTCGATGGAGGTATTATTATGAGAAAAGAAGAATTCTTTTCGGCAAAGCGCGTAACGGGTATGGCGGTGCTTTTGGCTCTCGTCGTCGTGTTACAGCTTATCGGTGGGTATTTGAAAATTGGCGCAACGTCGTTTAGTTTCGTGCTGGTGCCTATCGTACTCGGTGGCATTTTATACGGCGTAATCGTAGGCGGAATCTTGGGTTTTGTGTTCGGTTTTATGACGCTGATGGCAGGCATTACGGGCACGGATGTTTTTACGGCAACGCTCTTTCAAGCGCAACCCGTTGCAACGACCTTGCTTTGCTTGGGTAAAGCTACGTTTGCAGGAATCGGCTCGGCACTTTTGTATAAGTTGATAGCCAAAAAACAGGACTACGTTGCGGTGTTTGTGGCTGGGGCGGCTGCTCCCATTATCAATACTGGCTTGTTTATTTTAGGTTCGCTTTGTTTCTTCCAAGACACGTTAAACGCAAACTTTGTGGCGGAAGGTTCTAACGTATTTTATTTCTTAATTATCGTTTGTGCAGGGATTAATTTCTTGGTGGAACTCACCATCAATCTCGTGGCGTCGCCTGCGGTGTATCGCGTAATTCGCGTGGTTGGCGGTAAGAAAAAAGGGAAAAACGTATGATTATTTGTATAGACGTTGGTAATACCAACGTAAAATATGCTATTTACGATGGAGACGATTTGAAATTTTCGTTCCGTGTGGCGTCCGATTTGAAACGCACGTCGGACGAATACGGCGAACAGCTTACGGGTATGCTCACGTCGCAAGGCGTGGAAGTGGACGATATCAAAGGGGGAATTTTATCTTCCGTTGTACCGTCGCTTGACTATACTTTGGAAAAGATGTGCGATTTGTATTTGCATATCAAGCCGTTAAAGATTGCCCCCGGCTTAAAATCGGGTTTGAATATCCGTTGCGACGACGCAAGGGAAGTAGGGGCAGACCGCATTGTAAATTGCGTTTCCGCTATCGTCGAATATGGCGAAGATAAACCGATGATTGTAATTGATTTCGGTACGGCAACGACGTTTAATATTATTAGTGCCAAGCACGAATTTATCGGTGGCGTAATTGCGCCTGGTATTAAAGGTTCGTTAGATTCGCTTGTCAACGGTACGGCAAAATTGCCTCGCGTGGAAATTGAAGCTCCCCCGTCCGTCATTGCAAAAAATACGGTTACGAATATGCAGGCAGGGATTGTGTTCGGTTTTGCAGGGCTTGTTGAATATATCGTAAAACGCATTAAGAAGGAATTAAAGACGCAAGACGTCAAGACGATAGCGACAGGCGGTTTTAGTACGATTATTTCTAAGGAAATCGAATGTATCGACGTCGTGGACAAGCTGTTGACGTTAAAGGGTTTGAAATATTTGTATAACTTAAACGCAACGTTATAAGCGTAAAGCTAAGCCGTGTACGCGTTGAGCGGAGCGAAACAAAAGTCAAAAGGCAAGAATTCTTGCATAAGGAGAGAAATATGGTAAAGAAAGTAGGCGTAGCAATTTTAGGGCTCGGCGTAGTGGGAGGCGGTACGTATCAAACGCTTGTTGACCACCACGATTTCTATTTGAAAACGCAACAAGTGGATATCACCGTGGAAATGGTGCTTGATTTGAATTTGGAAAGAATTCGTCAATTAGGCATTCCTGAAGAATGTGTAGCGAAGAGCATTGAAGAAGTGCTTGCTAACCCCAACGTAGATATCGTTATCGAAACCATCGGCGGTATCGGTGTGGCGAAAAACTTTGTTTTGGCTGCGCTCCGTGACGGCAAGACGGTGGTTACCTCCAACAAGGAACTCATTTGTAAGTTCTCGCACGAGTTGGAAAAAGAAGCGAAACGCAACAGATGCGGTTTGTATTATGAAGCGAGCTGTGTAGGCGGTGTGCCTATTATCCGTACGCTTTTGGACGGCGTGCAAGCAAACCATATCACCAAAATGATGGGTATCGTAAACGGTACGACTAACTACATTTTGACCAAGATGACGTACGAAGGTGCGGACTATGCGGAAGTATTGAAAGAAGCGCAAAAGCTTGGCTATGCGGAGGCAAATCCTTCGGCGGACGTGGACGGGTTCGACTCGACGTATAAACTTTCCATTTTGTCGTCGATGGCGTTCCATACGAAAATCCCTTTTACCAAAATTTTCCGTGAAGGCATTAGCGCGGTAGAAACCAAAGATATCGCATACGGTCAAGAATTTGGATATACGCTCAAATTGCTTGCTATCGGTAAAAATACCGAAAACGGTATTGAAGTGCGCGTGCATCCCACGTTTATTCCTTCGTCCCATCCTTTGGCAAGCGTAAACGATTCGTTTAACGCAGTATATCTTACGGGCGACGCAGTAGATGACGTAATGCTTTACGGACGCGGTGCAGGTGCTTTGCCTACGGCAAGTGCGGTGGTAAGCGACGTGATTTATGCGGCAACGCACACGGAAATTAAATATTCTACGTTCAAAAACAGCGCGCAAGCGGACAGCAATACGAAGTTTGTTTCTAACTTTGAAAGCGCCTACTATTTGCGTTTGCTTGTAGATGACAAGGCAGGCGTTTTGGCTAAGGTTAGCGGTATTTTGGGTAAGAACAACGTATCCATCGTAGAAATCACGCAAAAGGGTAGCCCTGATGAAGCGACGGGTAGAGTGCCTTTGATTGTAATTACGCACAAGACGAGAGAAAACGCTGTGAAAAACGCGATTGCAAAAATCAACGCGTCGGGGATTGGTAGCGTAGAAGCACTCATTCGCGTAGAACAGTAAAACGTAAAAAATTACGAAAAACGTAAAGGAAGGCAAATTGCCTTTCTTTTGCGTTTTTTAGGGAAGGAAAGAGTATGTTAAACGAAGAAAAAATTCGTCAGTTTGCGGATATATTGCGAGAAGAACTCGTACCTGCTATGGGTTGTACCGAACCCATTTCCATTGCGTACGCTACGGCAAAGGCACGTGACACGCTTGGGGAAACGCCCTTGAAAGGGGAGCTTGCTGTAAGTGGCAACATCTTAAAAAACGCTAAAAGCGTGACCGTACCGCATACGGGCGGGTTGCGTGGAATTAAATCCGCATTCTCGGCAGGGCTTGTAGCAGGCGACGGCGACGCACGCTTAGAAGTTTTGTCGAACGTTGGAAAGGATAAACTTGCGGAAATTGCCAAGGTGCGCGACGAGTTCGATTTGACGATTGTTACTCCCGACGATATGCGGATATTCGATATAGGTGTGACGTTGTATGGGGAGAAACACACCGCATACGTGCGTATTGCAGATACGCATACCAACGTGGTTTGTATAAAAAAAGACGGCGAAACGGTATTTGAGAAGCCACTGGAAAAACAGGGAAAACGCACGGATAGAAGTATCTTAAACGTACAAGATATCGTCGAATTTGCCGATTGTGTAGATATTGAACTTGTACGAGATATTTTGGAACGGCAAATTTCGTATAATATGGCGATTGCGGAAGAAGGGTTGCGCGACGACTACGGCGCAAACGTCGGTAAGGTGTTGATGCGCGCTTATCAGCCCGATATTAAAATCACGGCGAAGGCGTATGCGGCGGCGGCAAGCGACGCGCGTATGAACGGTTGCGAATTGCCCGTAATTATCAATTCGGGTAGCGGAAACCAAGGCATTACGGCATCCGTACCCGTTATCGTTTATGCAAATGGGTTACATACGGCAAAGGAAAAGCTTTTGCGTGCACTTTGCGTGTCGAACTTAATTACCATACACTTAAAATCGGGTATCGGTACGTTGTCGGCATACTGTGGCGTGGTATCGTCAGGCGCAGGCGCAGGCTGTGGCGTGGCGTATTTGCTCGGTGGGAAGAAAGCGGAAATTAGCCATACGCTCGTCAATGCGCTCGCTATCGATTCGGGCATTATTTGCGACGGGGCGAAGGCAAGCTGTGCAGCGAAGATTGCTACGGCGGTAGAAAGCGGACTTTTGGGTTTGAATATGTACTATAACGGAAACGAGTTTTACGCAGGCGACGGTATTGTAAAAAAAGGCGTGGAAGAAACGATACGTAGCGTTTCACGGCTTGCCTATAACGGTATGCGCGAAACGGATAAGGAAATTATTCGCATTATGTTGGATGCGGAATAAGATGAAAATCATATAACGGCGCGAAGTTGGGTAAAACTTCGCGCCGTTTTTTTTACGTGGTAGGGGTTATTTTATAAAAATATTATAAAATAATGCAAATTGACCTTTAATTCCCTTGCCATTTCCACGTTTTTTGTGTTAAAATAAGTATAATCAACATTTTTGATTAAAAACACGACATAGTTCGATTTTTTTGTTTGAAGGAGAAAGAAAATGGAAAGAGTTTACAATTTTTCGGCAGGACCTTCGATGTTGCCCGTTGAAGTACTTGAACAAGCAAGCCAAGAGATGCTTAACTATCAAGATAGCGGAATGTCCGTAATGGAAATGAGCCATCGGTCTCCCGTTTACGAAAAAATCATTGCAGAAGCAGAAACGCTGTTTAGACAAGTGATGCAAATTCCCGACAATTACAAAGTCTTGTTTTTACAAGGCGGTGCATCTACGCAGTTTGCGGCAGTGCCCTTAAACTTGCTTTCCGGCAGTGGAAAGGCAGATTATATTTTGTCTGGACAATTCTCTACGAAGGCATATAAGGAAGCGCAAAAGTACGGCGACGTGCAAGTGGCTGCGTCGAGTAAGGACGCAAACTTCTCGTTTGTACCGCAAACGGACAAATCGTCTTTTCGTGCGGATGCAGATTACGTACATATTTGTTTCAATAACACCATTTACGGTACGAAATTCCCGTATATTCCCGACACGGGCGATATTCCCTTGGTTGCGGATATGTCGTCTTGCGTTTTAAGCGAACCGTTCGACGTTTCCAAATTCGGGCTTATTTACGCAGGGGCGCAAAAGAATATGGCACCTGCCGGTTTGACCGTCGTTATTGTAAGAGAAGATTTAATCGGCAAAGCAAAAGCGGAAACGCCGTCTATGCTCGATTATAAGCTGATGGCGGATAACGGTTCGATGTATAACACACCCCCTTGTTGGTGTATATACGTTGCGAAGCTTGTATATGAATGGATTTTGCGCATCGGCGGTTTAGAAGAAATGAAAAAGCGCAACGAGAAAAAAGCAAACCTTTTGTACGATTATTTAGACAGCCAAAGCTATTACGTCGCACCCGTAGAAAAATCCAGCCGTTCGATGATGAACGTCACGTTTGTAACGGGCGACGCGGATTTGGATAAAAAGTTTGCAAGCGAAGCGACAAAAGCAGGGCTTGTCAACTTGAAGGGTCACCGTTCGGTTGGCGGTATGCGTGCATCTATCTATAACGCAATGCCGTACGAAGGCGTAGAAAAGCTTGTAGCGTTTATGAAAGAATTTGCTAAGGCAAACCCGAAAGCATAATGATGAAAAAAATACTTTCCATTGTATTATCATTTTTATCCATAGTGGGTATTTGTTCTTGCGGAAAGGGGGACGGCGTTTACAATCCGTCTGAAAATAAAACGTATTTTGTAGAAGACGTAGTAAGAGAAGATATGATATTTGATACGGAAACGTTATTTGCGGAAACGACGTCGTATGAAACGCTGTCTTACGGGGCTTTACGTCAAAATATGTCGGCTATCAAATTTCAATCCGCTCCGTACCCTGCAAAAAATTTAGAAAGCACGCAAACGTTTGCTGTATTAGGTGTGCCAACGACGAAAATGCCTAAGGGCGGATATCCTGCCATTGTGTTGTTGCACGGTGGCGCGGGTCAAGTATATCCTGCTTGGGTAAAATATTGGACGGATAAAGGCTACGTGGCAATAGCACCCGATATGTTTGGGAACGAGCTGAACAAAAACTTGTCGAAAAAGGTAAACCCGAACGGCGGTCCTGACGAAACGCACTCGGGCTCGATAAACGACGACCCTGCAACGCCACAAAACAGTTGGGTATACCATTGTGTGACCAACGCTATCCGTTGCAATAATATTTTACGTTCGTTAGACTATGTCAATAAAAATCAAATCGGTATCACGGGTATTTCGTGGGGCGGATATATCACCTGTATCGTTGCAGGCGTAGATAAACGTTTTGAGGCGTTTGCACCTGTTTACGGGGCTGGATATATCTACGACGCGCCGAAATGGTCGGGCGCATACGGCGGAGTAAACCGCGACGCGTGGATTTCCGCGTATGACCCCTCGTCCTATTTGCCGTATGCAACGAAACCGATGTTGTTTGTTTCGGGGATAGACGATAACTGTTTTACAGTGGAACAAAGACAAACTTCGGCAGACCTAGTAAAGGGGAAAACGTTCTATTCGCAAAGATACAATTTTGAACACGGGTATTTTTGGGATAAGACGTATGAAATATACGCATTTATGCAACATATTTTGCGTGGAGAAGACACGGTAATCGACTTGAAAAGCGTGTCCTATGCAAACGGGAAAGCGTATGTCGAACTGGGAAATCCCGAAAAGGTAGAAAGTATGCAGTTGGTGTATACGACTGACGAATTCTTAAATAGTTTTAACGTAACGTTTGAAACGCAAGAAGTTGCCGTACAAGACGGAGTAATAGAAGTAACGTTACCGCAAGGTACAACTGCATTTACGTTTGAGTGTGGCAATATGGATATAGATTGGGATTTTAAGATGAGTTCCCAAATAGTGATTATTGAATAATATAAGCCGAAAACGGCACGGAGAAAGATATGTTGAAAGTAAAATTGATGAATAAAATTGCAAAGGTGGGTACGGACGTGCTTTCGCCCGCACAATACGAAGTGAGCGACAAGGTGGAACAAGAAGATGCGATTATGGTGCGTTCGGCATCCTTGCACGAAATGGAATTTTCGCCTAATCTCCGCGCGATTGCGCGTTGTGGCGCAGGGGTAAACAATATCCCCGTAGATAAGTGCACGGAAAACGCAGTGGTTGTATTCAACACCCCTGGTGCAAACGCAAACGCAGTAAAAGAGTTGTGTATTTCCGCTTTAATTTTCGCGTCGCGCGACGTAGTGGGCGGTATCGACTGGGTACGTACGCTTGCGGGGAAAGAAAACGTTGCTAAGTTGGTAGAAGCAGGCAAGTCGGCGTTTGTTGGGCATGAACTTGCAGGCAAAACGCTTGGCGTGGTAGGGCTTGGCGCAATCGGCGGTATGGTGGCTAACGCGGCAATCTCTTTGGGTATGAACGTTATGGGTTACGACCCGTATATTACCGCAAAGGCGGCTTGGAGTTTGGCTCCGTCCGTTCGTCAAGCATCCGACTACAACGAAATTTTCCAAAAATGCGATTATATTACGTTGCACGTTCCTGCTACTCCGCAAACGAAAAATATGATTTGCGAAAAAAGTATTTCTATGATGAAAGACGGCGTGCGCATCATTAACCTTGCCCGTGCGGATTTGGTCAATGCAGGGGATATAAAAGAGGCGATTGCAAGAAAGAAAGTAACGGCGTACGTTACCGACTTCCCTACGGACGAAACGGTAGGGGTGGACGGCATTATTGCGATTCCCCACCTTGGCGCATCTACGGTAGAATCGGAAGACCATTGCGCGGTGATGGCGGCGCAACAGCTTGACGAATTTTTGTCCTGCGGTAATATTCGTAACAGCGTCAACTTCCCTACGGTGGGCGTACCCCGTTCGGAAAAACCGCGCGTTTGCATTATGAACCGCAACATACCGAATATGCTTTCGCAAATCACTTCGGCGTTCTCCGCTAAGAACATCAACATTGAAAATTTGGCTAACGGTTCGAAAGGCGAAGTGGCATATACGATTGTGGAAACCAACGAAAATATCAACGACGATATCGTAAAGACGTTGAAAGAAATCGACGGGGTGTTCGGCGTACGCGTATTTGCGTAAACAAAATAAAGGAGACGGACTATGTCCCAAACGGAATTGAAAGAAGAAGAACGCGTGGCGTTTGCGCTCCGTTCTCTCTATCGCAGTTACGGCTATTTGCCGTATAAAATGAATAAATTCGAGGCGTACGATTTGTATGCGTTTAATAAGGACTTTTTGGTGGGTGACGGTGTAATTACGTTTAACGACACGGACGGAAAACTACTTGCCTTAAAGCCCGACGTTACGCTGTCCATCATCAAAAATACGACGGACGAAAGCGAGAAAAAAGTGTACTACCACGAAAACGTATATCGCATTTCGGGCGAAACCAAACAGTTTAAGGAAATTCCGCAAATCGGTTTAGAACGAATCGGCGAAGTGGATGCGTACGTCGTGTATGAAACGATAACGCTTGCGTTAAAGAGCTTGTTAGCGATTTCCAAGGACGTTGCTTTGGATATTTCGCACCTCGGCGTTTTAAGCGCGGTGTTGGACGAAGTGGGTGCAGGCGATGCGTTTAATAAAAAAGCAAGACGGCTTATTGCGGATAAGAACGCGCACGAATTGAAAAATCTTTGCGCTGAATATAACGTTGCGGACGATAAAGTGCAAATGCTGATTGCGGTTGCTCGTGCGTACGGCAAACCCGAAAAGGTGTTGCCCGTATTGCAAAGTTTTGGCTTGTCTAAGCAAGGTCAAAGCGCGCTTGCAGACTTGCAAGTAGTTTGCACGCTGTTGCAAAATAGCGAATACGCGGATAAAATCAATTTGGATTTTTCCGCACAAAACGATATGAAATACTATAACGGATTTGTATTCAAGGGCTTTGTTGCGGGTGTATGCGAAGGCGTTTTATCAGGTGGTCAGTACGATAAGCTGATGGAACGTATGGGCAGAAAATCGGGGGCAATCGGCTTTGCGGTGTATCTTGATTTGTTGGAGCATTTGAAGAAAAACGATAGCGAATACGACTTGGACGCGCTTGTATTATACGATGATAAAACGCCTGTGCAAGATTTAATAGCAACGGTACAAGGCGCGGTAGAACGTGGCGAAAAGGTAAGCGCACAAAAGACGCTTGGGAAAGTACGCGCAAAGCGCGTAATCGACTTGACGGGAGGGAAAACGGTATGATTAACGTAGCACTCCCCAAAGGAAGACTGGGCGAAAAAATTTATGAAATATTTGCGGCGGCAGGATACGAATGTCCGTCGATTAAAGAAAATAATAGAAAACTTATTTTTGAAAACGCAGAAAAGGGCGTTCGCTATTTTTGGGTAAAACCGTCGGACGTTTCCATTTACGTCGAACGCGGTGCGGCGGATATCGGCGTTTGCGGTAAGGATATTTTAGTGGAATACGCCCCTGACGTTTACGAACTTTTAGATTTGAAAAAGGGCGTATGCCGTATGGCGGTGGCGGCTAAAAAGGATTTTTACGACAACGGCGAGAGAACGCTGAAAGTGGCGACGAAATTCGTTAATGCGGCAAAATCGTTTTACGCTAAAAAAGGTAGAGCTATTGACGTTATCAAACTCAACGGCTCTATTGAAATTGCGCCGATATTAGGGCTTTCGGACGTTATCGTGGATATCGTGGAAACGGGTACTACGCTTAAAGAAAACAATTTGGAAGTGGTAGAGACGGTGTTCCCGATTAGCGCGCGCTTGATTGCAAATAAGGCAAGTTTCAAGTTTAAAACGGAAGAAATCGAACGCTTAGCGGAAGGTATCCGTGCGCTCACGGACGGAGAGACGGTATGATTAAAATTTACAAATACGGCGAAGTGGCAAACGAAGAAATTTTTGCAAGAGTTACGCCTACGTTTAACGTTGCGGAAATCGTTTCCGCCATTATCGACGACGTAAAAGAGAATAAAGACGTTGCGCTCAAAGGCTATGCGGAACAATTCGACGGCGTAAAACTCGATAGCTTAGAAGTGAGCCAAGACGAGTGGGACGAAGGGTGTAAAAACGTTGACCCTGCTTTTTTGGAAATTTTACAAGAAGCATCGCAAAATATCCGTAAGTTTCACGAGAAACAACTGCGCCAAGGCTTTCGTTTGGAAGAAAAAGACGGCGTAGTAATCGGTCAAAAGATAACGCCTATCGAAAACGTTGGCTTGTACGTACCGGGCGGTACGGCGTCGTATCCTTCTACGGTACTTATGGACGCGATTCCTGCAAAAATTGCAGGCTGTAAACAGCTCGTTATGGTAACGCCTACGAAAACGGGAAAAATTAGCCCTGATATTTTGGCGGCGGCTAAGGTTGCAGGCGTGGATAGGATATTCAAAGTGGGCGGTGCGCAAGCGATTGCCGCACTGGCTTACGGCACGGAAAGCGTACCCAAAGTGGATAAAATCGTAGGACCTGGTAACGCGTTTGTCGCAGAGGCTAAGAAGCAGGTATTCGGTGCAGTGTCTATCGATATGATAGCAGGTCCAAGTGAAATTTTAATCGTAGCGGACAACACGAATAAGGCGGAACATATTGCGGCGGACTTGCTTTCGCAAGCGGAACACGATAAACTGGCAAGCGCGGTGCTTGTAACGGATAGTGCGGATTTCGCCAAACAAGTGCAGGCGGAGTTGGAAAAACAAATTCCGCAGTTACCGCGCAGTGAAATTGCCCGTGCATCCATCGACGCAAACGGGAAAATTATCGTAGCGGACGACTTGCATAAAGCCATTGAAATTGCCAACGAAATTGCGCCCGAGCATTTGGAACTTTGCGTGGACGAACCGTTTGCATATTTAGACGAAATCAAGCACGCAGGCTCTATCTTTATGGGCAAGTACTGTCCCGAAGCGCTTGGCGATTATTTTGCAGGGCCTAACCATACGTTGCCTACAAGCGGTACGGCGCGCTTTTCATCTCCGCTGTCCGTGGACGATTTTGTCAAGAAATCGCAATTTACCTATTACACGAAGGACGCGCTTTCTAAAGTGGCGGACAAAATACAATATTTTGCAAACAAGGAAGGGTTACACGCACACGGCATTAGCGCGGTAATCCGCACGAAGGAATAAAAGGGAGAAAGGTATGAGCCGTTTTTTGAGTAAAAAATACGCTGATTTGACGCCGTACGTGCCTGGGGAACAACCCAAGGATATGCAATACGTCAAACTCAACACCAACGAATCGCCTTTCGCGCCCCCGTACGCCGTAGCAAAAGCGGTGGAAAAGGAAGCAAAGCTTTGTCGGCTGTATTCCAACCCCACGTGCAGTCTGCTCGTGGATAAGGTGGCGGAAGTGTATAACGTGAAGCCTTCGCAAGTTTTGCCGACCAACGGTTCGGACGAAATTTTGCATTTTGCGTTTATGGCGTTTTGTGATAAGGATACGCCTGCTATTTTTCCCGACGTAACGTACGGTTTTTACGAAGTATTTGCACAGCTGGACGGCGTACCGTATAAAAAAATCCCGTTGATGGAAGATTTTTCGATTGACGTTAGGGACTATTTTGGGGTAAACGGCACGATTTTTATCGCTAACCCTAACGCGCCCACGGGGCTTGCGTTGTCGGCTATGCAGGTGGAAGAAATTCTCCAAAACAACCCCGATACTATCGTGGTAATAGACGAAGCGTACGTCGATTTTGGGGGAGAAAGCGTAGTACCGCTTATTGACAAATACGACAACTTGCTCGTTACGCAAACGTTTTCCAAATCGAGAAGTTTGGCGGGCGCAAGGTTGGGGCTTGGGTTTGCTTCTGAAAAGTTGATTGCCGACCTTAACGCGATGAAATATTCTACTAACCCTTATAACGTCAATCGCATGACGGAACGGGCAGGATACGTTGCGCTTTGCAAACAAGCGTATTTTGATAAAAAATGCAAAATGATTTGTGAGAATAGAGAATATACGGCAAGCGCGCTGAAAAATCTCGGCTTTACGGTATTGCCATCCAAAACGAATTTCTTGTTCGTTACGACGGATGCAATCGACGGGAAAACGCTGTATGAGAAACTGAAAGAAAAGGGCGTATTGATTCGGCATTTAGGCGGAGAACGTACGGCAAAATATAACCGCGTCACTATCGGTACGAAAAAACAAATGGACGTATTTTTACAAAAAGTACAAGAAGTTTTGAAGGAGCAAAAAAATGGCAAGAACGTGTGAAATCACCCGTAAAACGGGTGAAACGGATATCGCGTTACAACTTAATTTAGACGGAACGGGCAAAAGCGACGTGAAAAGCGGTTGTGGGTTTTTAGACCATATGCTTACGCTGTTTGCTAAACACGCAGGCTACGACGTAACCGTGCGTTGCGTCGGCGACGTGGAAGTGGATTATCACCATACCGTAGAAGACGTAGGTATTGCGCTTGGTTCAGCTTTTTATAAGGCAATCGGCGATAAACGCGGTATTGCGCGCTACGGGGATATTACGCTTCCTATGGACGAAACGCTGATTATGGCGTCGGTGGATGTTTCGGGTAGAGATTATTTGGATATGCGGTTGGATTTGCAAGCGAGTCGCGTAGGGGATTTTGATACGGAGCTTTGCGAGGAATTTTGGCTTGCGTTCGTGAGAGAATCCAAACTCACGTTACACGTAAGACAGCTTGCAGGAAAAAATGCACACCACATTATCGAAGGTACGTTTAAGGCGGTGGCACGCGCGCTTGGTAAAGCGACGGCAATCGATACTGCCCGCGCGGATGAAATTCCGTCCACAAAAGGCGTTTTATAAGCAAAAGTAGGTGTAAAAAATGATAGCCATTATCGATTACGGCGTAGGCAATTTATTTTCCTTGCGTTCATCTTTTCAAAAGATAGGCGCGGAGGCAGTGGTCACGTCGGACAAGAAAGTAATAGATAACGCAGACAAAATTATTTTGCCTGGCGTGGGTGCGTTTGAAGACGCCATTTTTCGCTTAAAGCAAACGGGCTTGGACGAAACGCTGAAACAGCAGGTGCAAAAGGGTAAATACGCTATGGGGATTTGCTTGGGTATGCAACTGCTATTTGACAAAAGCTACGAATACGGCGTACATCAAGGGTTAGGGCTTATTCAGGGCACGGTTGCGCCCATTAAAGGATACGTTGACCCTGCACTGAAAATTCCGCATATCGGTTGGAATGCTTTGCATTTTCCCAAGGAACATTTCCTGTTTTCCAAAATCAAAGAAGGGGATTTCGTGTATTTTGTGCACTCGTATCACGCCACCCGTTGCGACGACGCGGTAATTGCCGTAACCGAATACGACAAGACGTTGACGGCAAGCGTGGCTAAGGATAACGTGCTGGGATGTCAATTCCACCCCGAAAAGAGTGGGGACGTGGGTTTGAATATTTTACGCGCGTTTGTAGAAAAGAAGGACTAATAAAGTGAAAATATTTCCTGCAATCGATTTATTCGACAACAAAGCGGTACGCCTTTTCAAGGGCGACTATGCGCAAATGACGGTATATAACGAAAACCCCGTTGCCGTTGCAAAAGATTTCCAAAGACAAGGGGCAACGCAAATCCACGTGGTGGACTTGGCGGGAGCAAAGTTTGGCGAACCTAAGCACGCGGACGTAATTAAAGCTATCGTAAAAGAAACGGGCTTGTTTGTGGAAGTGGGCGGTGGTATTCGGAATATGCAAACGATAGACGCGTATTT
>JAFVOG010000099.1 GCA_017505945.1 Clostridia bacterium | reverse complement strand
TTACGGATGAAAACGGCGCACAGCCTATTTACCTTTTTGAGGGGGAAGAAGTTTATTTCCATATCAAAGGGGAAGAATTGTTAAAATCCCGATTCGTACAAGAGCCGTCGCTTGATTACATCGCGTTCGACGGGGCGAGTTTGAAAGGGGAGAATTTGAGAAAACTGACCGAAGCCTTGGACTTTTTTCCGTTCGTCAGTCAAAAACGTTTGGTAAAAGTAACGGAGTTTTACCCCACGGAAAAGGATTACGAGACCTATCTCAAACGCACGTTTGAAAACAGTAACTTTGAAAGCATATTGCTCATTATCAATTCGGCTAAAGCGAAAACAGGTTGTGCGGTACTTGCAAAAAAACCTAACGTTACGCTGGTGGATTGTGCAAGGTCGGATGAAGAAACAATCAAAAGATGGGTATATCTTACCTGTAAACGCGAAGGGATATACGTAGATGGCGCGTCGTGTGAACGTTTGACGGCATATTGCGTTGGGGATATGTCGCGCATAGCCAAAGAAACGGAAAAACTGCTTTGCTATTGCCAAGCAAAAGAAACGACGCACTTGACGGACGAAATTATCGATTCGTTGGTGTACCCCGATGCGGAGTATAAAATTTACGAGCTGGCAACGGCACTTTCCAAACGTAACCATAGCGCGTTTATGCGCATTTCGCAAGAACTTCTCACAAAGGGGTATAACGAACACGCACAGCTTTCTTCGCTTGCTGGGTATTTCAAAAACGTGTACGACTGTTCCGTGGCAAGCGGTAGCGAAAAAGAGATAGCTATGGAGTTGGGGCTTCGTGAGTTTGGAGTAAAAAAGAATAGGGAACACGCAAAATTGCTTGGGAAAGACGGTGCACTGCGGTTATATCAAGCTACGTACGGGGCAATTTCGCAGGTAAAGTGTGGCAAACGCACGCCACAATCGGCAATGCAAGAAGTAATTGCACAGTTGTTTTTTGGATAAAACAAAAAGGAGAAGAATATGACGGGACTTTTGCTTGCAAAAAGCTGGACGCAAATCGCAGACGGATTTACTGCGTTCTTTACGGATTTTCAAGCGATTTACGCGTTGGAAATCGTATGTTTGTTCGCGCTCATTTATTACGTTTCAAAAGTATTGCGCGACAACGACGCAACGAAATTGATGTGTTTGTACTGGACGATTATCATCGCTCTTGGAGTGTTGCATATCTTCGCGGAAGAGATAATCAATAAAACGTTTTTCTTATTGTTCTTGTTAATTATATCCACGTTTATGCTGACGCTTTTCCATATGGAAATTAAAAAATCGCTGTGGGAATCCAACGCAAGTATCACGTTGCGTACGGATAAAAATGCGGGAAATAACACCGATACGCGTTCACAGGCGGACACGGAACGTTGTATTACGGACATCATCAAAGCGTTGCAAAATATGTCCAAAAACAACGTCGGGGCGCTGGTGGTACTTTCCAAAGGCGTTTTGCCTAAGCAAGTATTGCAAAGCGGTGTGGAAATCGATGCGGAAATCTCTACGCAACTGATTGAAGGCGTATTTTTCCCGAAAGCTCCTTTGCACGACGGGGCATTGATTATCCAAGGTCATAAAATCCAAGCGGCAGGCTGTTTCTTGCCTTTAACGCAAAAGACCAGTTATCCTAAGGAATACGGCACGCGCCACCGCGCGGCAATCGGGATTACAGAAGTCGCTAACGTAACTTCGCTTGTCGTTTCCGAAGAAACGGGTATTATATCCATTGTAAAACAAGGTAGCGTGACGCGGTATGCCGACTACGATATGTTGGAAGACGCGTTGAAGGATTATTACTGGCAAGAGATGCCACTTACCGATAGAAGGACGAGGAGGTAAACGGAGATGAAGTTCGTAACGTTTTTGAAAAACACGTTCGTATCCAAATTTTGGATTAAAGCCATCAGTTTACTGCTTGCAGTGGCGGTGGCGGTGCTGTTAAATATTGCATAAAAAGATAGTTTTGAAGGTGTTATATGAGTATGATTAAAGTATGTAAATTCGGCGGTACGTCGATGGCGGACGGAAACGTTATCACGGCTGCGGCAAAAATTGTAGAATCCGACCCTGCACGTCGTTACGTCGTTGTGTCCGCGCCCGGTAAGCGTTTTAGTGCGGATATCAAAGTAACCGACCTTTTGTATAAATGTGCGGCAGCTGCGGAAACAAACGATATGGAGACTTTTGAAGAAGTCTTTGCTAAAATCAGCGTGCGTTTTTTGAATATCGAGCAGGAAGTAGGGAAAAACTTGGGCATGAATGATGCCCTTGCCGAAGTAAAAGCACAAATCTTATCGGGTGCAGGCACGGATTATTGCGTATCGCGTGGCGAATACTTTGCGGCGAAAATTATGGCGGCGATTTTGAATGTTCCTTTTGTAGATGCAACCGAATTCGTCCGTTTTGACGAAAGCGGTGCGTTGGACCACGTAACGTTTGATTTAGCAAATGAAGTATTGTCTAAATATCCCCGTGCCGTAATCCCTGGCTTTTACGGCTTAAACGTAGATGGAAAGGTAAAAACTTTTTCACGCGGTGGCGGTGATATTTCGGGGGCAATCGTTGCGCGAGGCGTGATGGCGTCGCTTTACGAAAACTGGACGGACGTTAGCGGTTTTTACGCTTGCGACCCGCGTATCGTAGATAACCCTCAATGTATTCCCGAACTCTCCTATCAAGAACTTCGCGAACTTTCGTATATGGGTGCAAACGTATTACATAGCGAGGCGATTTTTCCCGTTAGAAACGCAGGAATTCCTATCCGCATTTGTAACACGTTCCGTCCTACGGATGCAGGCACGTATATCGTAAAAACGTCCACGCGTGATATCCGCGACAACGTAGTTACGGGTATTGCGGGGAAGAAGGATTTTACCGTTATTTGTTTGGAAAAATCGATGATGAACAGCGAAGTCGGTTTTGTTGGAAAAGTGCTGTCCGTAATAGGTCATCGCGGTATTTCTTTTGAACATTTACCTTCGGGCATCGACACTATGTCTTTGGTTATCGATAACGCGTATTTGAAAAACGGCGTGTTGGAAGAAGTAGTGGATGAAATACGAGAGCTGGTGCATCCCGATAAAATTACGTTGCACGAAAATATTGCGCTTGTCGCTACGGTGGGACACGGTATGACAAAAAACGTCGGTACGTCCGCACGCCTTTTTAAGGCGATTTCCGAGGCTGGTATCAACGTTTGTATGATAGACCAAGGTTCAAGCGAATTGAATATTATCGTAGGCGTAGAAAATCAAGATTGCGGTGCGTGCATATCTGCGATTTATAAAGAATTTTTCAACTGAGGCTAAGTGGTGCAAGCGTTTGAAATATCGTTACAAAAAGAAGGATATAGCGTACAGGGTGGCTCAGTTTCGGCAATTTTAGCGGACGAACCGTTCGATTTGGAAGATAAAAGCTGGAAACGTCCTGCGGTACTCGTAGTTCCAGGTGGCGCGTATTTATACACGAGTAAACGCGAAGGAGAACCCGTAGCGTTGGATTTTTTGTCGCGCGGATTCCAAGCGTTTGTGTTGCATTATCAAACGGCAACGGACGGAGTGTGTTATCCCGAACAGCTTATTCAAATTGCGTCGGCAGTGGATTGCATAAAAAAACACGCCAAGGAGTGGCGCATCAATGCGGACGAGGTGTTTGTCGTAGGTTTTTCTGCCGGCGGACATTTGACGGGGAACTTGGCTGTTGCGTACGATACCGTTTCGCAAAAAGCTGGACAAATGCTGAACTGTAAACCTACGGCAATAGGGCTTGGCTATCCCGTAATTTCTCAAAAATACAAATACCAAGACACGCATAAAAACCTGTTACAAGGCTATACGGACGAGGCGCAAGCGGAATTGTATAAGGAACTCAATTTGGACGAAATGGTAACGGCAAACACCCCGCCTGCGTATATTTGGACGACGGCAACCGATTCGCTTGTCCCGCCTGAAAACGCAATGCAATTTGCATTGTCTCTTGCAAGAAAGGGCGTTTCGTACGAACTGCACGTATATTCCCAAGGTGAACACGGACTTTCCTGTTCCAACGTGGAAGTCAACGTGGCGCAAATGGCCGAAGCAAAAATGGCGCGTGGTTGGATGGACGAATGTATTGCATTTTTCAAACGCTACGTAGTTGAAAGTATTTAATACCATAAAAAACCGCCCGAACGGTAAGCCGTTCGGGCGGTTTTATTATCGTTTATTGAGCAAAAGTCGTACTCTTCAAAGAAAATACCAACGTTCCTAAATTAAAGGAGAGAGGGATTTCTTGACGGAGCATTGCATTGCGATAGGTATTGTTTTGCGCGTCCGTCGTTTTTGCAATCCACAGCGTTTTCGACGTACCCGTGTTATTGTTCTTTGCACTGAGCTGTACG
>JAFVOG010000098.1 GCA_017505945.1 Clostridia bacterium | reverse complement strand
GGTAAAGCGGAATATATTGTGAAACCGCAATCGTACGAAGACATTAACCGTAACGACGTTATTCCTACGCGCCTGCTTAAAAAGACGAAATAATTCGATTTTTGGCGTTATAGAGCGATTTCTTCAAATATTCACTTAAGGTACTTGCCTTTTTTACGATAAAGTGGTATAATAATAGAGTTATGGAACAGTTTTTATCCTATTTAATCGTATTGATAGCGCAATTTTTAGCGGTTATGGCGGTAATTACCGTCCACGAATATGCACACGCGTTCGTCGCTTATAAATGTGGCGACCCGACGGCGAAATTCGCAGGTCGAATGTCCTTAAATCCTATGCGACATTTTGACCCGCTCGGTATCGTTATGTTCGCGGTGGTGGGCTTTGGTTGGGCGAAACCCGTGCCGATTAATCCGAATAATTTCAATAATTATAAAAAGGGCAGTTTATGGACTTCTTCGGCAGGGGTGATAGCCAACTATTTAATGGCGTTTTTGTTTTATCCCTTGTTTGTTTTGGTCGTTTATTATATTTTACCGCCGTTATACGGTAAATATATGGCAAACTTTTTATATTACTTGTTCAACGGATTGGTGGTATTTTCACTCTCCTTTTGCGTATTTAATTTATTGCCGTTTTATCCGCTGGACGGATTTAGAATTGTAGACGCTACGAATAACCGTCGCGGTAAAGTCTACTGGTTTTTGAAACAAAACGGCTATCAAATTTTACTTGGACTTATTTTAATACATTTTTTAGCAGGTAGAATACCTGTTTTGGGGTATATTGATATACTTGGATATGCGTTAGATTTTGCAATCGGCGTGTTTGGTAGACCGATTACTTTGTTTTGGAACTGGATTTTCGGCTTATTCGGTTTGAAAGTGCCGTTTATATTTTAGGAGTGAAGAATGGAAAAGGAAAAACTGACCGTAGATTCCGTCAAAAATTTTGAAACGGAAGTAGATTATACGACTGTTTTGGATAATTTTGAAGGTCCGCTCGATTTATTGTTATATTTGATTAAACAAGAAGAAATTGAGATTAAGGATATTTTCGTTTCGCAAGTAACCGAGCAATTCTTATCGTATATGAAGGGCTTGGAATTCTTGGATATGGAAAAGGCGAGCGAATATTTGAATATCGCGGCTACCATTATCGACATCAAAGCGCGTAGCTTAGTGCCTATGTACGAAGAAGAATGGTCGGACGATAGTATGGACGACGATTTCGGGGATAGATATAATCCCGAGCAGGAGCTTATCCAAGCGCTTGAAGAGTATCAAACGGCGAAAAAGCTTAAAGAACGCGAAACGATAGGGTACATATTCAAAGAACCGGATAAGGAATTTACTGCGACGAAAGTGCAGTATTCGGATATGACCTTAGACGGATTGATGAAAGCGTTTACCAAAATGATGCTCCGTTTGGAAACGAAAAAACGCGATACGCCACCGCCGAGAGAAATTCCAAAGGACGTATACACGGTCCGTGATAAAATTAAGCATATTCGAGAGCGGGTAATGGCGGTGGAATCCACGCAGTTTGAAGAATTGTTTAATGAAGATTCCACAAAGCCTGAAATTGTAACGACTTTCCAAGCGCTTTTAGAGCTTTTGAAACACCAGTTTATACTCGTAGAACAGGGAGAACTGTTTTCTTCCATTATCATAAAGAAAAATCCAAACAGAAGAGAGGACGAAGACATTGGAGAAATTGACGAATATAATTGAGGCTATACTGTTTGCGTCGGGCGACGCCGTGCCTATTGATTTATTGCGCGAAAAATTAGAAATCACCAAGCGCGAAGTGGACGAGGCGATTCGTCAGCTGGAAAAGAAATATACGGGCGATTGCGGTATTCGGTTGTTGCATTTTAACCACAAATTACAATTTGCGACCAACCCCGATTATAAAGATACGGTATCGTTGGTGCTTGCACCTATTCGTGAAAAAGAATTTACCCGTACCATTTTGGAATGTTCGGCAATTATTGCATACAAGCAACCGATTACGAGAAGTGAGTTAGAGGCAATACGCGGTGTAAATAGTGATTACGCTATTTCTACGTTAATCAGCTTGGATATGATTACGCCTTGCGGTGTGCGCAATACCGCAGGTAAGCCCGTCGAATACGCTACGACTGATAATTTTTTGAAACGCTTTAAGCTCAAATCGTTATCCGAACTTCCCGATTATCAGGAATTGATGCAAAAAATTGTGGAAATGAGCGCGTCGTTTGAACCGGAAAGCAATTATTTGTATGAAAAAGACGTTTACGACCCCGAAAACGACCCCGATTTAGTAGAGAATATCTCAGACGAAGAGGAAAATCCTGCTCCGAAAACGGATGATTTTGAAGTACCCGAGTTCTTAAAGGATATTCAAGACGAAGTCATTAAAATTCAATAAGCTAACGTAAAAGGTACATATTTTTTTAGCGACCTGCTCATATTGCTTATATGAGCAGGTTCTTTTTATTCTTAGCGCTTAGCTTGCTTATTTTAGCTTTATTGTTGTTTTTTCCGATTGTGATTGAGTCGGACACACATTGCGATTTGAACAGAAAAAAGTTTGGATTTGCCGTTTTTCTATTTAAGAGAATTAAAATTATCGGTGGATATATCGCAACCTACAACGGTGGAATTGCTTTGCACGTATCCGAAAAAAAGGCTATCTTGATACCGTATTCGCAAATGAACAGCGAACGAAAAAGGTTTTCGTTTATAAAGACCTTTCGGTTGATTGCATTTAATTTAACGACGGAAACGGGTGCGGAGTATCTTTTACCCGTTGCGTTGGCGCATACCGCTCTGCGCGCTTATTTTTTTACTATCGGTGGGGATAAGGATAAAATTGAAAACAATTTATGGCTAACGGACGGGGACACGCTACGCGTTTCGCTCAATTTCGTAATATTCTTTAATTTATATATTCTACTCAAAAATTTCATTAAATTCTTAAAGGAGAAAATCAAAATATTATGGCGGAAAAGAAAGAAAAAATCAACGGTTTAATCAATGCGTCTATGGATAATTTAGATGCGCTTGCGGACGTCAATACCATTATCGGTCAACCGATTATAACTGCGAGCGGGTTTCAAATTATACCTTTTTCTAAGGTAACGATGGGAAATCTTTCAGGCGGGGGCGAATACGGCGATATTAAAGTCGTAAAAGAAATAGACGCTTTGCCGTTTGCCGGCGGTAGCGGAGCGGTAATTAGCTTAAAACCGATGGGTTTTATCGTAGACGACGGCTCGAATTGCCGTATTATGCGTGTGAGCGACGAGCCTATGGATAATTTAATCGAACGCGCAGGGGATATACTTCGCGATATCATGGCGAAAAAGGATTGATATGTATAAAAAATTATCCATTCGTTTGTCTGTTTTTCTATTTTTCGTCATATTTAGTTTATCTATGCCTTTGAAAATAAATAGTATGCAAGCAGGTGCAAGTGCGCAAGCGTGGTCGGTTGGAAAAGCGGAATGTGTTATGGAAGTAAACAGCCGACGGATTTTATATGCCGACCATGCGGATATACGCTTGCCTATGGCAAGCACCACGAAAATTCTTACCGCCATTACCGTTTTAGAGAATACCGAGAATTTACAAGAAGAAATAAAAATACCCGCTGAGGCGACGGGAATAGAGGGTTCTTCCGTGTACTTGAAAAACGGCGATATTTATACGGTAGAGGATTTGTTGTACGGCTTAATGCTACGCTCGGGAAACGATTGTGCAACCGCGCTTGCTTTGCGATTTGGCGGAAGTATCGGCGGTTTTTCCGCGAAAATGAATAGAGTTGCGCAGGCGTCAGGGGCGCTAAATAGTAATTTTGAAAATCCGCACGGTTTGCCTTGTGCCGACCATTATACAACGGCAACGGATTTAAGCTAT
>JAFVOG010000097.1 GCA_017505945.1 Clostridia bacterium | reverse complement strand
GGGTGTTTGCCCAACCATATCGTAGGCAAAGGGGCGTCGCGGACGGTAAAAACGCTGTTTCCTAAGGCGAATATCGTGCCGATTGATTACGACGCGTCGGCAACCAAAGTGAATCGCGAAAATCGCTTAAAACTTATGTTGGAAACGGCAAAAGAACTTATGGCGGAAGAAGAACAACTGCAAGAAGTAGCAATTACCAAATAAAATACGACGGGCGGAGCTTTGTTGCTCCGCCCGTCGTATTATCCGTAAAAATGCAAAAATTTGTCACAAAAGAATATGATACTACCTGTAAAACGCTTGATTTGTCATAAAAATATATGATATAATATAAGCATAAATACGGGGAGATAAAGTATGTCGGAAAATCAAGCGGTAACGCAAACGGAAAAGACGGAAATACATAAAAAGAAACGCAAATGGTGGTTTCGGTTTTTATTAAAGCTGATGAAAGGGCGGTACAAAGAACCGAAATTCGTATATCTTGGCGAAGAGATTTCCACGGGCGGTATTATCCTTAGTAACCACGAAGGCACGGACGCCCCCATTTCCTTGGAAATGTACGTGGATAGACCGCTTCGTATGTGGGGCGTGCACGAAATGAATTCGGGGCTTGTCAAAATGTATAAGTATCAAACGCGCGTATATTATCACGAGAAAAAACACTGGAATTTGCATTTGGCGCGGTTGTTTTGTTTGATTGCAAGCCCGTTGACCAACTTGTTTTACAGCGGTTTCGATTTGATTTCTACCTATCGCGACGGGCGGTTTTTGAAGACGCTTAGAGAAAGTGTCGAGGCGTTACAACAGGGGGACAATATCGTTATTTTCCCCGAAGATTCGACGGAGGGGTACAAGGCGGAACTGGACGGATTTTATCAAGGGTTCGTTGCGCTTGCGGAACTGGCGTATAAAAAGGGTATGGACGTGCCCATCTACGTTACCTATTTCCAAAAGGCAAAGAGAGTCTATGTCGTGGATAAACCCGTGCTGTATTCTACGCTGAGACAAGAATGCGCTTCGCGCGAAGAAATGGCAGACCGTTTGGTAAAGCGCTGTAACGAGCTTGGAAAAATGGATTTTTCCACGGCTACGGCAAAAGAAGAAGTGGCTGTGGCGCAAGACGATAAACAAGAAGAATAAAAATACAAAGTGCGAACCGAATTCGGTTCGCACTTTTCATTATAATCGTCCTTTCAAAGTCTTTTTATATTCTTCGTATTCTTCCTGTGTAATCAAGCCGTCCTTTTGTAAACCGCGCAACTCCCTAAGGGTTGCCGACACGTCGCCGTGTAAGCGTACGCCGTATTTTTCCGCTTGTTTTCTGTATTCCGCCATTTTGTCGTATAATGATTTGAAAACGATACGTTTGTAATACAAAATGAGTAGCACGCCTGCCACAATCATAATCAAACTTATGATTTGCGAAGGGGAGAAAAACGTACCCGTACCGCCACGGTTATCCCCACGGAAAAATTCCAAGATAAAACGGAATACACCGTAGCTAAATAAATACGTTTCCAAGAAATGCTTTTTGAGTTTAGGATAGAAAATCATCATCACGCCAAACAGCGCAAATTCAAACCCTGCCTCAAACAGTTGCACGGGCAACACTTTTTCGCTCATACCTTGGAACAGTACGCCCAAAGGTCCGCTTGTAGGCGCGCCGTAACAGCACCCTGCAAGGAAACACCCGATTCTTCCAAACCCGTGCCCCAGCGCAAGCCCAGGCATAATCAAGCCGAAATAATACAAGACGTTGCCCTTGATGCGCGGACAATAGAAGTGGGACAGGATAATCATAGTGGGGAATGCGCCGAGAAGTCCGCCCAGCCAAGTGATACCGTTGGTCGTCCACTCGCCAAGCTTAATGGAGTGGAATAAGGCGTCGAACAGAAACGCGGAAAGGTATAATACCATACCACTCACTACACCCGTCGTAATAATACTATACATCGTTCTATCGTCCACTTTTTCCTGTTTTTTGAATATAAACACGGTAACCGCCACGCAAGCGATAATCCCGATAATCATAAGCAGGGTATAGGAATCGATTTTTATTGCGCCTAACTCAATCGTGGGATACATACTATCGTCCTTTGCTTTTTTTGTTATTATAACACGAAAAAGAAAGCTTGTCAATCAAACGTCTGTGAAATTTTATCCGCGCGCTTGCATATAGTATAGTATTATGAAAAAGGCGGTGCAGTATGGAATTGACGTTTTCCGAACTTCGAGCGAAAGAAGTGGTTAATACGCAGGACGGAAAAAAATTAGGCAAGGTATGCGATATCGTGCTTTGTTATCCCGAAAATCGGTGGGTGGGTATCGTCGCGCCGTGCGGTAAGGGTTGGGGTTGGAAAAAAAGTGGCGTCTTTATCGATTTGCGGTGCATTGTCAAAATAGGGGAAGACGTTATCTTGGTCAACGTAGGCTACCCTAAAAAGGGTGGCGGAAAAGGCGGAGTGGGCGCACCACCCCCTATGGACGGCGCGCCACAAGGTAGGCGCACGTTTGAAGAATACGAGTAATTTTTTTCTACGCTTGCTATAAGCAAGCGCCTATATTTCGTCAACGGATTGCTATTTGCGCAGTCCGTTTTATTTTGTGAAAAATCAACTTTTTCCCCAAAACCGCTTGACAAGTACAATACTTCGTGATATGATGTATTGCGTAAGGAGAAGTATAGATGGATATACAATTAAAACGGGGCTTGTTGGACGTATGCGTTTTAACGGCGATAAAAAACGAGGACTCGTACGGGTATAAGATTATCAAGGATATGAAACCGTATATAGAGATGTCCGAATCTACTTTATATACGATATTAAAACGGTTAGAGCTTGCAAAAATGCTAACCGTGCGTTCTTGCGAGCACGGGGGAAGACTTCGAAAATACTACCACATAACGCCACTTGGTTTACGGCGGATTGCGGAATTTAAGAGCGAGTGGCGGGAAGTGACGTCTATTTATCAATTTGTAATTAAGGGGGACGAACGGCAATGACGAAACAACAGTTTATCGAACGGCTTAGGGCAAAACTCAACGGCTTGCCCAAAAAAGATATAGACGAAAGAATTGCGTTTTATATTGAAATTATCGACGATAAAATAGAAGAAGGCGCGACGGAAGAAGACGCCGTAAAACAAATCGGCTCGGTAGATGAAATTGCAGAGCAAATTATTGCGGAAACGCCTATTTCTAAAATCGTCAAAGAAAAATTCAAGCCTAACCGCAGTTTGCAACCGTGGGAAATCGTCTTGCTTATTTTAGGCTTTCCCTTGTGGTTTCCCTTGCTTATCAGTGCGTTTTCCGTGGCGATATCGTTATACGTCGTCGTGTGGTCGCTGATTATTTCGCTGTGGGCGGTGTTTATTTCCGTCATGGCGAGCGCACTTGGGGGTGTGGTTGCAGGATTGATATTTGTTTGTACGGCGCAGGTTTCGTCAGGGTTATTCGTACTTGCAGGGGCGTTGGTTTGCGCAGGGCTTGGCGTTTTTGCGTTTTTCGGGTGCAAGTATGCAACGCAAGGCGTTCTCGCATTGACGAAAAACGCGGTGGTAGGTTTGAAAAACCGTTTATTGCATAAGGAGAACGCATAATGAAAAAAATAGAAAAAATATGGTGGACGGTAGGTATTGCGCTTGTCAGTTTAGGGCTTATTCTCTTTATTATCGTAATGTCGGTAAACGCTTGGAATTTTTCTGCGTTATCCACGACGAAAATGCAAACGCGAGAATATACGCTTACCCAAGATTTTAACGCCATTTCCATTGACGTAGAAACGGCGGACGTAACGTTTGTCAAGACGGACGACGGCACGAAAAAAGTCGTTTGCTACGAAGAAGAAAACAGGGCGCACGCGGTAAGCGTGCAGGACGGCGCGTTAAACGTAAGCGTGACGGACACGAGAAAATGGTACGAATATATCGGTATTTCTTGGCATAATCCGTCGATTACGGTGTATTTGCCCGAAACGGAATACGGCGTTTTACAACTCAAATCGAGTACGGGAGATATAGAAATTCCGCAAAATTTCCGTTTTGACA
This sequence comes from Clostridia bacterium, assembly GCA_017505945.1. GTDB lineage: Bacteria > Bacillota > Clostridia > Christensenellales > Borkfalkiaceae > Scatosoma. The sequence continues at coordinate 303 of JAFVOG010000097.1, read as the reverse complement.
GTTTAGATGTTACCTTATCCACGGGGGATATCACCGTCAGCGCAAGTGTGGTAAACAATGCGAAAATTAAAACGACGACGGGGGACGTTTGCGTGGAACGTACGTCCGTAGGGGCGTTGGATATTTCCGTTACGACGGGGGACGTGGAGATTGACCAAGTAAGCGCCAGTGGAGCAGTGAAAGTCAACGTCACGACGGGGGACGCAACGCTTAGCGCGGTTACCTGTCAATCGCTCGTTTCCGACGGTAGCACGGGGAGTATTTCCTTAGAAGACGTAATAGCAACGCAATCGTTTTATATAG
>JAFVOG010000096.1 GCA_017505945.1 Clostridia bacterium | reverse complement strand
AGTTTTGAGTTGTGCCCTTATACTACGTTATGAAAGGGTACTTGAAAGGGCAGGTGGAAGAGCCGGACGATAAGCAAAAAGGTGCGTATCGGAAAACGGATGCCAAGGAAAGCAAACCGTTGAAGATATTTAAGCGTATATCCGATTTAACGTACATAAAAATACGGAATTTTATAATATCGTATGTCGGTTTTTTGAAAACGTATCGTGTATACGTAAAGATATGGCTTGGCTTATGGCTATTTTATTTTAACGTAATAACGATAGTCATTGAGTTTTTCGCGTTCTATTTGCATTTCTTAAAGGTTTTAGACTTTATAGAGATATACCGTTATGTATATAAGTTGCTTTTAGACGGGCAAACGGCGTTTCGTTTTATACCGTTCTTTGCGTGGGTGATTATCGCGGTTGTTGCGCTGGAATATTCGGCGCGTAAGCGTGGGTATGCGGAGCTTAACCATAGAGAGCGTATGAATAGGGGTATGCTTAACGAACGCCCAATTGTCTTCGGCTATGACGGGACAATGGGTAGCGGTAAAACGCTCAAAGAAATGTCGTCCGGTTTATCTTATCAAGTAGAACTCAGGGACCGCGCGTTTGAGGTAATTGTCGAGTGCGATTTCTTGTTTCCGTATTTTCCTTGGATAAAGCTGGAAAGGGAATTAAAAAAAGCGTCTTCGTTCCACGTTGTGTACGATATATTTTCTATTCGCCGGTGGATGAGAAAGAAGTACGCAAAATGGCTTAAAACTATGACGGACGATAAGATATTCGGGTATGATTATCGTCGGTATGGTATATGGCATAACGATAAGCTGAAGGTAGAAAGTATATGGCAGGTATTAGAAGACTACGCCTGCGCGTATTTTATTTATAGCGTGCAGTGTTCGCTTATGATATCGAATTATTCTATTCGTTCGGATGAGATACTGTACGATTTAGGGCATTTCCCTTTATGGAACCACGACTTTTTTAGACGCGACGCAAGATTGATGGACGCGTATTCAAGGCGTTCACATATCGTGGATTTCGATATGTTTCGTTTCGGAAAGAAGATGCTCAAGGGCAATCCCAACGCTCACGCGCTTGGGTTTGGCGTGTATCTTTTTACTGAGTGGGATAAAGAACGTAAAAACGATTTAGCCCTTCGGGAAAACAAAGTTACGGCTACAAGTGAAGAGGCAAACCAAAAGAATGACTTAACGAATACGCTGTTGAAGATGATACGGCACGCGGTAACGGTCCGTAATCGTCGGTTTATCGTCGTGATTTACGATTTACAGCGCGCTGGCGACTGGGGTGCAAGTGGGCGTGAAATCGGTGAAATATTGCACAGTGTCGAAGAAACGGATATGCGACCGGTGTTGCCGTTCTGGGCGCCGTTTTGGTATTTTGAAATGTTCTATTCGATAATCTTTTCAAAATTCGTAAACCTGTATTATACGTATCGGCACGTAAGGTCCGACTATACCCTGCCTATGTACGTGATGCACGGCTTTGTTGCTAAGGTCAAGCATATATACGAGTGCGTGTGTAACACGTTTAATTCCAAGCGTTGCACAATCGAGATTGAAAACGGTAATTTAAGCGGTAGAACGTATACACGGTATCAGTATATATCGTCAATGAAGGACTTTTCCGAGCGGTACGGCTCGTCGTGTATGGAGGCAGTGTTCGAGCGTCTTGCTGAAAAGAATAAAGTGGGTATTATGGACCTTAGGGAATATGCGGATAAGATGGCGAAGGATGACGAGCTTTTGTCCCAGCATAGCTATATGCAAGACGATTTTCATAGCGACGATTTGCTAAGCGCGTAAAGGTTGTTATTGAAAGATGCTTATATAAAGCGAATAAATATAGAAAAACGTTCGCCATCGCGATTTAGCGAGGCGACGTTTTTCATTATTCCTTATAAAAAAAGAAAACACTTACTTTTAATTAGCTTTGTCCGTTAAGAAATCGAGGGCGTAGCCCCTGTAGCCCTTCCACGGGTCGATTTTAGGACCGTATAAAATTGTGGGGGTGAGCGTAGCGAGTGGGGACCCCACTTCCTTATTCTGGTTAGGGGGTGGCATTTCTTAGAAATGTGGTAACTATGGACTTGACAAGCAAGGGCGATTGTGGTATAATGCTAACCGTAAGGTGGTTAGCGCAATTCTTTAAGAATTAAGATTATCTGGTAAATAATCTTCAGAACTATGAGTAATTGATTAAGCTGTTTCATAGTTGTTAACCTCCTTATTTTTTTTATCCGAAAACACCACGATTGACCGCAGTTTGTCAAGGTAGGGGAGTAGTGGTTATAAAGAAAGCAATAAAAAGGACCTGCTTAAAAATAGCAGGTCGTGTGATGAAGTAAAACAAGGCTTAATTTTTTGGTACAATTTAGGTACATAGTTTCGAAAACCCTTTATTTATAAGGGCTGTAGCGTTTTTTGGATAGGTTCAAGTCCCGTCGCCTCAACCAAAAAATGCAGAACACCAACAGGTGTCCTGCATTTTTTTTGTTTCGGTGATGAGTTTCGTAGAAACCACGCATTACCGTGGGTTCACGCGAGGAGCGACCGCAAACGGTAGTTGGAAATAGTACGAAAATTGACGGCGCGACGACGCCCTGCCGAGAGTTCTCGCTTGCGAGAAACGGCAGATACCCGTCGCCTCAACTAAAACAAGTATTTCTTGAACTATCAAGCACGGCTCTTGCTTTGCATAGTAAAACATAGGACATCGAAAAGCCTGTGCTTTTTAATTGTTTCGATATTGCGAAGACAAAAAATGTTTTTATCAATTACTTGACAGGCAAGGTCGATTGTGGTATAATGCTAACCGTAAGGTGGTTAGCGCAATTCTTTAAGAATTAAGATTATCTGGTAAATAATCTTTAGAACTATGAGTAACTGGTTAAGCTTTTGCATAGTTGTTAACCTCCTTATTTTTTTGAATTAACAGACAAAAAAATGAAAAGGAGAAAAGGAATGATAGCGTTTATTTATAATCACAACGTATTTGATGACCCGTATAATCAAACTGCCGTAAAGAAAGGCTTTGCTAAATTAGACGCGTATACGGATGGCTTACAAGTGAAACCGTTTTATAGCTTTGGAGCAGAACGTTCGGGATTGTTTTCCCCTGATATGAGCGACGAATACGTTATTGTAAAACACGCACTTTCTTTAACGGCGGAGCAAAAGAAATACCTTGCCGAATGTATAAAAGAAACGTTAACGGTAAAAAAGACCGTTTATAAAGAAGAATGCCCTGAAATTCTTATCGTGTTTGAAAAGATAAATCAGGACGATTGTTTTGTTTTTAATGTTTAATGTAAAATACGGCGCGCCCGAACAGGGCGCGCCGTGTTTTTCATTGCAAGGCGTTTTGTTTTTGGAAAAATAGGGTATATATAAATAAGAAGGCTATATCTCAATCCCCGTTTGATTTTTGACGAAAAAATTCTACGAAATCCTACGCGTTTTGCTCGGTTACAGACTTTCCAAGTATGCGCCCTTACAAAACGCTTGTCTTTCTTGTATTTTTCCTGTCAAACCGTAAAAACTACTAATCAAACGTTTATTGCGACATAGCCTTATAAAAAAACGGAGAGATAAGTATGACCGTAGCAAAAGACACGCTCTATATCGGCGTGAACGATAGACAAATCGACCTGTTTGAAGGAATGTATCCCGTTCCAGACGGTATGGCGTATAATTCCTACGTGATTTTAGACGATAAAATTGCGGTAATGGATACCGTGGACGCAGGATTTAAGGACGAATGGCTGGAAAAACTCGAAAAAGCGTTGAACGGTAAAACGCCCGATTATTTAATCGTACAGCATATGGAGCCCGACCATTCCGCAAATATTCAGGCGTTTGTAGCTACCTATCCGACGGCGAAAATTGTGGCGTCCAAAAACGCGTTTATGATGATGAAAAATTATTTCGGCGACGATTTTTCCGCAAAACAAATACCCGTTAGCGACGGCGATACCCTTTCGCTCGGCGAACACACCCTGCGGTTTGTTTCCGCACCTATGGTGCATTGGCCGGAAGTCGTTACAACCTACGACGAATATACCAAAACGCTCTTTTCTGCCGACGCTTTCGGTAAATTCGGTACGCTGGATACAGACGAAGATTGGGCGTGCGAAGCGCGTAGATATTATTTCGGTATCGTGGGGAAATACGGGGTACAGGTACAAAACCTTTTGAAAAAAGTTTCTGCGCTTAATATACGGACGATTTGTCCCCTGCACGGTCCGATTTTAAGCGAAAACCTTAAATATTATTTGGATTTATATCAAACTTGGTCCAGCTACGGCGTGGAGAGCGACGGGGTTGCGATTTTTTATACGTCCGTATACGGCAATACCAAAAAAGCGGTGGAGATGCTTGCGGGGAAATTGCAAGTCAACGGACAAAAGGTGGTTGTAACCGATTTGGCGCGCTCGGATATGTCCGAGGCGGTGGAAGACGCGTTTCGATACGGTAAAATCGTGTTGGCTACCACTACCTACAACGGCGATATTTTTCCGTTTATGCGCACGTTTTTGCATAGCCTTGTCGAGCGTAATTTCCAAAACAGGACGGTGGCGTTTATCGAGAACGGCAGTTGGGCGCCCTTTGCGACGCGGACAATGCTTTCTATGCTCGAAAAATGTAAAAATTTAAGCTTTACGAACGCGACCGTAAAAATCGTATCCACCTTAAACGACGATAGTAAAGCGCAAATTCTGGCTCTTGCAGACGAGCTTTCCTAAAATATAAGATAAATGCTGAAAACCCGCTTAGAAAGCGGGTTTTTTCGTTGACTTTGCCGTGTATATGTGCTATAATTTTTAATAAATTCGATTGAAAGAGTTTATAAAATCGAAAAAATCTATTTCACAGCGGAGGAAGCGGGAATGGCATTTGATTACATAATACTCGTATTATACGCGCTTTTGATGGTGGGGATTGCATTTTATACCCGCCGTCGTTCGGGCTCGGTCAACGACTTTTTGTTGGCGGGTAAAAAGGGCTTAAACGGTTGGATGAGCGCGTTTGCTTACGGTACGACTTATTTTTCGGCGGTTATTTTTATCGGTTATGCAGGTAAATTCGGCGCGCAGTACGGGTTAGCGTCCGTATGGATAGGCGTGGGGAACGCGATTATCGGTTCGCTTTTGGCGTGGTTGGTACTTGCTAAACGCACGAAGGTGATGACGGGGCGGTTACAGTCCAAAACCATGCCCGAATTTTTTGAAAAACGGTATAATAGCCGAGCGTTAAAGCTTACTTCCGCGGTGATTATTTTCTTGTTTTTGATACCCTATTCCGCATCCGTTTATAACGGGCTTAGCTCACTATTTGGTATCGTGTTTAATATCGACGGTTGGATAATTATGCTGGCGTTGGCGCTTTTGACGGCGTTATATTTATTTTTCGGCGGATATTTTGCGACCGCGCTTTCCGACTTCATTCAAGGTATTATTATGCTCGTCGGCGTCGTAGCAATGGTGCTTTGTTTTATGAACCATTCCAACGTAGAGTGGGATTTGACAAGGCTCGTGGAAAGTTCCGAGCTTGGTTGGTTTACCTTTTCCAGCTCGAATACGGGTTTATACGGCAATACCACGTCGCTAATTTCCTTGATTTTGCTCACTTCGCTCGGCGTGTGGGCGTTACCGCAAACGGTACATAAATATTACGCGATACGCGACGATAAGGCGATTATGCAAGGTACGGTGGTGAGTACGCTGTTCGCGCTCATTATCGGGTTCGGCGCGTATTTCACGGGCGCGCTTTCAGGCTTGTTCCCCGAAGTAGCGGGCGTGGGCGCGGATAATATCGTACCGCACATGATGAAAATTGCCATTCCAACGGGGCTTATCGGCTTGATTGCCGTGCTCATTTTATCGGCGAGTATGTCTACGCTCTCGTCCGTATCCTTGGCGTCGGCGTCCGTCGTAGCGGTGGATATTTATAAGGGCAAAATCAATACGGACGCGTCGGATAAGAAGGTCAATCTCGTTATGAAAATTTTGTGCTTGGTGTTCGTCGCGATTTCGTTAACCCTTGCCATTTTGAACGAGAAATTCCAAATTTCCGCGATTGCGTATTTGATGGGATTGAGCTGGGGCGTTTTGGCTGGTTGCTTTATGGGACCGTTCGTTTTGGGCTTGCTTTGGAAAAAGGTGTCCAAGCCCGCCGTTTGGAGCTCGATTATCGGTACGCTCGTTTTGACCGTGGCGCTCGTGTTTATTTTCGGTTACGACGTGAACGGTTGGAGCTGTTCGTTTGGCGTTGCGCTGAAATCGGGTATCGGTTGTTCGCCTATGATAGGGGTGATTTGTATGCTGTATTCGCTGATGGTAACGGCGGTGGTGAGCTTGTTTACCAAAGCCCCCGATAACGAAACGCTGGCAAATGCGTTTGAAAAATAAGAGAAAAAAATAAAAACGGGTAACCAAGCGGTTACCCGTTTTTTATATGCAAGAATGAATTATTCGTTTAATTCGTCTACGCTTTCCGCGACGGTTTCTACGACTTCTTCCGTTTCTACTTGTTCTTTCGCCATAGCGGTTGCTTGTGCGTTTCTACGAGCGGTAAGCTCTTCCGTCATTTGCGCAACCTTTTTCTTGTTCAGGTTATAGATAAAGGTAATAGAAACGAACATTACGATAGCGCTGAACGTATATAAGAAAGCTACCAGCCATTTCATATTTTCCGCGACGGCAAACGGTTGGTCGGCACCAAGCTCGCCGT
>JAFVOG010000095.1 GCA_017505945.1 Clostridia bacterium | reverse complement strand
TTGCCTTTCATTTCTCCCCCGTAACCCAAGACGAAGTGGCAACGTTTACCCATCTTAAAACCGCCAAGAAAAAAATTATCCTTTGCGGGGAGATAGACGACGTCGCGCTTGCGCTCTGCACCCGTTTACAAATCGAAGTCCAAACGGGGGAAACGGTATATCGGCTTGTGCAAGCCAAAAACGCCTTGCCTACACAATTTTTAGGCGAAGAAACGGCACAATCCAAACGCAAATGGCATTTGCGCCTGTGCTTTGCAAAATCCAACGCCCGTCGGTTTTTAATCAGCGGTGCTCTTATTTTGTTGGCGTCCGTGTTCACACCCTTTCCGCTGTATTACTGGGTGTTCGGCTCTATTCTGTTATGCGTTTCCGCGTGCATCCGCATTTTTGGTTATTCGTTGTCGTAAAGGGATAGAAACGCCCTGCCAAGCCCGTTTATAACGTCCGTTGCAAGCATAGAATACTGCCCTTGTTCACGTTCCAAAATCGTGGCGGAAACATCCAACAAGTACGCACCTGCTTTCGCCGAATCGAGCGGTGCAATTCCCTGCCCCATAAGTGCGGTAATCACTCCCGATAAAGCGTCACCGCTACCGCCTTTGGCTTGTCCTGCGCTCCCTGCTACGTTTACGGAAATTTCTTCTCCGTCCGTAATCGTCGTCACTGCGTTTTTCAATACGACGACAACGCCGTGCGCTTTGGCAAATTCCACTGCGGAAAACGCACCCTTATCTAAAATTTCTTCTACCGTTTGTCCCGAGATACGGGAAAACTCTTTCACGTGCGGAGTGAGTACCACTTCGCATTTTTTCTCCGAAAAAATACGGGATACGTTATCCTTTTCATATATAGCAAGCGCGTTAATCGCGTCCGCGTCCAACAGCAACTTGCCCGTATAGTTTTGTAACAAATACTTTGCGCCGTCGCTTATTCGTTTGCTTACGCCCAAACCCATACCGTAGGCAACGGCTTGTTTATCCAAAACCGCCTGCAAACTGCGTTTTCCGTCGATTTTGATAGGCGCGACGATAGCTTCGGGCAAATGCAACGCGTACCCTTTCCAAGTGCTTTTTGGCGCATATAAATAGGTATATCCTGCCCCCGAACGGAGCGCACCGAGCGTAGCCAAATACGGCGCGCCGACAAAACGCGCACTTCCACCGACGATTGCCGTCTTGCCGTACGTGCCCTTATGCGTATTGCGCTTGCGACGGGGCAAAATGCGAGCAACGTCTTGCTTTTCGATTAGCGTTACGTACCTATCTTGGGGCAACTCAATACCGATATCCGCATCCACAAGCTCACCCGAAAAGTCTATCCCGTCGCCAAAATATACGCCCATTTTTCTTTCGCCTATGCACAGCGTTTTATCGGCATTGACACAAACGGTCGCCCTGCCGTTATCCCCGTTCAATCCCGACGGTATATCCGCCGAAACCACTTTTGCTCCGCACGCTTTATATGCGTTTATTCTCTCTATCGCTTGGGCGTATTCCGCCTTAATTTCTCCACGCGTGCCCGTGCCAAGCAAACAATCGACGACCAAATCGAACGCTGTTTCAGGGAAGGTTTCCACTATCTTTCCGCCTGCCGTCTCGTACGCGTTCTTGGTCTTTTCACAAAGCTCACTCTTTCTATTTGCAAAGCAAACGACGGTAACGTCGTACCCCTTTCCAAGCAACAACCGCGCGCAAACAAACCCGTCTCCGCCGTTCTTTCCGCCACCGCATACGCATAAAACTTTGCCACGGGTTACCGTGTTTTCCACCAACCCCGCAAGCGCACTTCCTGCCCGTTCCATCAGTGTTTCAGCAGGAATATTTTTATCTTGTATTGTGTAAGCGTCCGCCTTGCGCATTTGCTCCACCGTCAGTATTCGTTTCATACCTGCCCCCTTAATCGTCGTCCGTCGCGCCAAACGCCTGCAAAGCCGATTTCGCTACGTCAACGTCAAAACCCTTGCCCAAAAGATAGCGGAACGCCTTTTGTAAGGTTTCCTTATTTATCTCTTTCGAGCGTAAATATTTTTCCAAAATCTTCTTCGCAACGCACGCCTGTTCGTCTTCGTCTACCGCTTGCAACGCGCCGTCTATCGTCTCGTCCGTCAAACCCTTTTGTTTCAGCTCCATACGGATAAGCCGTTCGCCCTTTTTACTTGCGGTAAAGCCCACGTAGGCTTTTGCATACTCTTCGTCGTTGACGAAATCGTAACCGCGCAGTTTTTCCATAACGTAGTCTATCACGGCAGGCAAATACCCTTTCTTGGATAAAAAATCCCGAATTTGCTTTTCCGTTTTCCGCGTCGCGGAAAGGTGGGTAAGCGCCTTATCGAACGCCACGTCCTTTTCGCTTTCCAGCTGTATTTCCGCAAGCCGTTCGGGCGTGATAACGCTCCCTACCTTTAAGCGGTTTTTTACCGCCGTTTCTAGCGTTAAACCGCAACAAAATCTACCGTCCACGTAAACGTTGCAACGGCGTTTGTCTTTCATTTGTGGCGTAATTTGCGTAATTTCGTTCATAGCCGTATTATACCACATCTTCCGCGTTTTTGTCAACGCCCTACGGGCGTAAAATACGGGCGGTTGCATTTTGCAACCGCCCGTAGCGTACTATCCTTTCGTTTTACGACGCCGTACAGGTATATGCCGTGCCGTCCCAAGTCCACGTCAGCGTTTTGGTAAATACCATCGTCACGTCGCCGTGCGTAAACGTCGCGCCTTGCGCAATGGTAATGGTATCTCCTGCGTTAAGAGAAATACCGCCCAAATACATCGAGTCCGTTTGGTCGATACCTTGCAACGTTGCCGTTGTCGGTAACGCGTTACCGTTGATTTTGATATACTTCTTAAACGCTTCCGTATCGTTATCGGGGGGAGTCCAAGTCGTCGTGGTGTACCCAAGATTAATCGTACCGCTTGTGCTTATAAACTTAAAGCCGATATTGCTCGCACTACTGATAATCGCATAGTTATATCCCGAAGTAACGGCGTACGTCGTACCCGCAGGTGCAAACGCTTCAAAGGTATATACGTGCCATTCGCCTGCGTCACACGAAGCGCTATTGCAACCGCCAAACCCTTCTCTTACCGTACAAGCATACGGGTCATATACAATTTTGAATTCTCTTGCAAACGTCCAAACGGAATCCACCTTCCCATTGCCGTCGTAGTCGATTTCGTACGTTGCGCCCTTGGGAATACGGAAATATTCGAATCTACCCCAATTTTTCGCTTGATTTAACTGGAACTGAACAAATGCGTTTACCCTTGCCGTATCCTGTTGCGACGCAATAACGCCTTGATTTGCAAATACGTCCGTGCCGTTAGAAATAATTTGCTTTGCAAAGTTTGCAAGCGCGGTATTGTTTGCCGAAGTTTCTCCTGCAAGCACGTCTAAGAATTGCAACGAATTTGCACTGTCAAAGAATTTCAAATACAAAGTATTTGCCGTAGAACCGCTATACGCCTGCACGTGCGCAATCGTAATATTCGTAACCGCCGTATCCCTTTGCAAAGGCGTCAACGTTTCGTTAAACGTTTTATCTTCTTCCAACTGCGTTACGATATGGTACGGACTAACGCTTGCATCCTTTCTAGAAACGGGGATAACCGTAGCCCCCGTAACCGGGTCGCCCATATCCGCATAATTCCATATATAATTTCCGTTGCCGTCCTTATAATTGAGCGCATCGTACGTACCCGTCTTTAAGCCAAACTGAATTTTTACGCCGTCGTACGTTACCCCTGCGCTAATGCCGTGTACGTGTCCTAAGAATATGGAATCCATACCCAACGCTTTCAGTCCGTTCCACACGCTATAATTGGTATCCCAAGCACCGCCCATAGCTTCGTTTATCAACCCGAAATCTCCGTTTTGCCCTACCTGGTCCAAATCAATAGGATTATTCGTGGCATTCGTATAACCGTATCTTTGTACAAGTACGTCCAGCGCCGATTGCATAGGCACGTGCGTCATTACCGAAATACCCGTAGGCGCACTTGCCGTTTTAATTTCTTGTATCTCTTGCGTATACCAAGCAATTTCGTCTTGCGCAAAGCCGTACGGCGAACGATGTGACGCCGTTCTGCTCGATGCCGAATCCAGCATAAAGAAAGCACGGAGCAATTTTCCACCTTGCGTAATGCCGATACTGTAATTGCCGTTGCCCGTCAACGAACCACGCTTAAACAAACAGTTGCTTGCGTTTTCGTATTGTTGGCACAGCCAGTCCGTTCCCTTTGCCGTCTCGCAATCGTGGTTACCCATAACGGGCGCCCAGGAAATATTAAACGAGTTCATAAACTCAATAAACGCTTGCGTTGCGTAACCGCTGTCGTCAAATTCTCCGTAAACGTTATCGCCTACAAGCAAAATCAAATCGGGTTTTGCACGGTTTATCGCTTCTCTTATATACCGAAAAGCGCGGTCTTCCATATTCGCGCGCGACCAACGGGTATTAAGTACACTGTATGCACCGTTCAATCTCGTATCCGAGCGTTGTTGCGACGCGTCGATAATTTGCGTATCCGAAAGTTGCAAAACGACGGGGTCTCTACCCACGGGTACGTCCACGACGAAATCGACGAGCGACGACGCGTTTACCACAGGGAACTCTACCGCATCTTCGTCCCCCGTATCGCCTCCTGAACTATCAGAAGAGCTGTCCGAAGAACTATCAGAAGAGCTATCCGACGAACTATCTTGCGTGCTGTCCGAAGAACTATCAGAAGCGCTATCCGACGCGCTAGTAGATTCACTGTCTTGCGCGCTATCCAAAGAACTGTTGGAATCGCTATCTTGCACGCTATCCGAACTATCCACAAAGGAACTGTCTTGACTGTCTATCACCGAGCTGTCACCCCCTGTAAAGGAGCTGTCTTCACTGTTAGAAGCACTCCCCGAATCGTAATATAAGCCACCGCAAGCCGTGCCAAACAGCATTGTCAAACTACACAGCATTGCCGTCAAAGAAAAAAGAAATTTTTTCGTTTTCATTTCCCTTTGCCCCCTAAAAAATATTTTTTTCATTATACCACGACAGCCTTTTTTTTGCAATATCTTTTTTCATTTTTCCAACTCCGCAAGCTTAACTACCAAACAAACGGCACGTTTTTCAAAAAATAGAGCATTTTTTTGTAAAAAGTAAAAACGGTTTGGTAATATTTCGGTAAAATAAATTTGTATATTTTTTATGGAAACACTTGCAATTTGTTTGGATATGATATATAATGTAACTATGCACGCTATACTTGGGCGTGTGCGCCCGTAAGCGTAGGAGGTATCCGTTATGCAAGATATGGATGTTGTAGACGATTTTGAAGACGTTCCCCAAAGAGTAAAAAAATCAGGCGGTTTCTTAGGTAAGCTTATCGCCGTTTTATTAGGGCTGATTATCGGTGTTATGGCTGGCGCAGGTGGCATTGTCGGAATCGGCTATATTCTCGTTGCAAAAACGAAGATTAAAACGAATATGAACACGGTAAACGGGTTCGTTGACCCCGATATCAATTATGCCGATTATATCAACGGCAAATACGGCGAAGAAACGCTGGTTACGCTTGTCGGCGATACGATTGCCGCTATCCAAAGCGTGGCAAAAAGCGAAGGCTCGTTAAATACCTTAAACGAAATTTCTCCCTTAATCGGGAAAATGGTCGTTGGCGAGGACGGCAATTCGGGGCTGGTAAAACTGTTACAGGATTACTATATCGCGGTTGAACCCGATAAGATTATGGATTTAATCGTCGTGAAACCCAACGGTGCGGAAACCGACCCCAACAAGTACTTACTCGATTACGTAAAAGAAAAAGTAAACGACGTGCCCGTAGCCGATTTCTTAATCAAACTGGGTTATCCCTTAAACGATACCTTGCTTGCCATTGCTTGCGGTATCGAAGGCATACAATGGGAAAAGAACGCCGACGGCACGATTACTATGCTCAACGGGCATAAACAGCTCACCTTAAAGGAATTTTTAAGTGAAGATTTAACGGCGGCAATTTATCGCTTACCCCTTGACGCCATTATGCCTATCTCTTTAACCGATAAGGTTATGATGATGCTTGTATATGGCGACGAGTTTTGCTATCACACCGAAGACAAAAACGGCAAATCCGTTGTTGTAATGAATCAAATTTACTATACCTACGACACGGTAAGCGGTAAACTCTACACCGCACGCGGCGAAGAAGTTGACCCCACCACTATCTCCGACCCCAACTTTGCAAGCGGTACTTGCACCGTGCAAGTAGATGCGGAAACGGTACACTACTTACAAGCGGAAGATATGGCCGGGGATACGATTACTTTGTATGCGTACTCCACCGCCGACTGTACGGACGACGTAAGAATATACTATCCTAAGACCACGATTAACGATTTGCAATCGGGTGCGGTAAACCTTGTGGAAGATATGTATCTCAAAGACGTTTTGGATATCGGCATCGGTTCGGACAGAATGCTCCTTTCGCTCGCTTACGGCGTAGAAAACGTCGATTATAAAATCGTTGAAGAAAACGGCACGCAAAAAATCGTTTCTATTCATCCGCCTCGCACCATCGGCGACTTGCGCGATTACGGCGAAGACTTGATTTACGAAATTTATTTGCGCGACGTTATCGACGCAGAACCCGACGATAAAATTACGATGTATATTCTCTACGGCAAAGAAGACTTGCATTACAGCGTAGGCAGTGGCGACGTCATTACTATGCTCCAAAAACAAGTTGCCGTCGTAGGCGATACCGTGTATAACGAATACGGCGACGTACTTATCGGCACGTTGGATAGCAATTCGTTTACGGAAAACGGAAAGACTTATACCCTTTCCACAGCGACGGGCAAAACGCTTACCACCGTGGATAACACGACGGCTACGCTCTATTACGTCGTGGACGAGAACGGCGAACCCGTAAACTTCCCGTATATCACTTTGGGCGATTTGAAAGGCAACTCCCCTATTTTGGAAAATATTTCCACGCGTTTAACGCTTGCCGACGTACTTGCCGATAACGCGTTCGACGGTCACACCATTTTGAGTAAGCTTAAAGATATTACTATCAAAGATTTGCCCACCAAAATGGAATCTATGACGGTTGGCGAAATTTACGGCGACGAAAACGTGCTTTTGAAAGCGTTGCAAGATACGCCTTTGGAACAATTAGGCGACGCGGTAGATTCGTTAACGGTAGGCGAACTGTTCGGCGATAGAGACCCCGTTACGGGCGAATATCTCACGGACGAAAACGGCAATATCGTTATCTCGAATAACCCGATATTAAACGCCCTTTCCCCTACCAAGATTATCCACTTGGAAGAACGGGCAAAACAAATTACTATCGGCGAAATTATCCCTGGTGCCAAGGATAACAAAGTGTTGAAACATTTGCAAACTTCTACGTTTGCCTCGCTGGATTCCGACGTGGAAGCCTTGAAATTCGGCGACGTATTCTACGACGATTTGTGGGAAGTGTACGACGAGGCGAAAGCAGGTGCGGACTATAAAGAAGGCACGGGAAATGACGCAGGCTTTGCCGTAGATGCAAGCGGAAACCGCATTATGAAATCCATTTGGAAATATATGCTGTACGAAAACGTAGAAACGGCAGATACGACGACTATCCCCGATTACTACGTGGTAACGCAAACGGATACATCCAAAAAGGACGTCAACGATATGATGTCGAATATGACGAGCAACTTGCAAAGCACGCATTTATCGTTCTTGATTGACGACGGACTCATCACATTCGGTTCGAACGAGCAAAAAGAGAAATTCTTAAAATCGTACGTGCTTACTAACCCGAGCGACCCCACTTCGAAGATTTATCTCAAAAATATGACGATTGTCGATATGCTCAACCATTTGGCGGATAACTCGTTGCAAGACTAAAACAAAAAAGGAAAGCTTCACCGCTTTCCTTTTTTTTACCAAGCTATTGCAAAACCAAACAATTTATGTTACAATAATACTATCATAAGGAGGAGCACGATATGAAAAAATTATTTTCCTTTTTAAGCGTTGCTTGTTGCGTAACGGCGTCGCTTGCGCTGATTACCGCCTGCGGTGGTGGCGACGGAAATAGCTCGGGCGAAGAAACGACCACTTATACCATGTCGTTTACCCAACTCGACGCTACTTATACTTATACATTGACAGATTCTCCGCAAAGCGTACAAATAGAGCTTTATTCGGGCGATACCAAACTGTTCCAAATGGACGACGGGATTAAACTTGGGGAAGCGTTTATGTTCAACGGCTTTACGTTTGCCGTAACAGACGGGAACCTGTCTATCCCCCACACGACGTCTGCACCAGGTTTCGTTTTCCCTTATGAACTCGTCCAAGGCACTTACGAAATTACAAACGCTACCGAAACTATCACGTTAAACGCCGACGGCACGGGTAGCCTTAGCAATGATATGCAATTTGATTATTATTGCTTAGAGGGCAACCAAATTATCCTTGCTCAAGACGGCGTGGATAAGGGCTACCGTTTGGAATTTCTTAATAACGTTTTGGAAATTATCGGTAACGCATATAACGTACAAGATTATACGTATTTCAACTCCGATACGCAAGCGGATTTCTCCATATATTCTTCTATTTCGTCCGATTTCGGCGTATCCCGTTCCCGTAAAGTAGATGCCACTACGATTTACTATACCGAAAACGGCGGGCCTGCCGTGCGCTACGATACGGCATTGCGGATGATGCCTGCCCCTGACGGTGGCGAAGTGGGACATACCTATCACGATATATTCTTCGGTACGTTTACCATCAACCAAGACGAATACAAATTCTCCTATCCTTGCGACGACGAATACGATTACGACTACGACGGACAAGGCGTACAAGCCGACGGGCGTTATTACGCGCAAGTGATTTACCAAAAAAACCAAGACGACGATTATTTTGATTATAAGCACACCGTCATTGAAGGTGGCGGTTATACCTACCGCGAATATTACTTTGGGAAAAGTACTCTTTATAAAGACGGGGCCCTTGTTGTAGAAGGTTCTACCGAACTTTTCGACGACGGATATAAGACGATTTATTACAATCCTTGGGTTGGAACGGATTACGACCCCGTCGCCAATCATTACGTGTTTGACCCCGTCAATTACGAATTGAAATATATTTTCAAAGAACAAAGCTCCTATCTCCATTATAGCGGTATGACGGGCGCAACCTTCTTAACGCGAAACGACGGCAACGAATATACGATAATTACGCAAGGCAACGATAGCATGTTTGCATTTGCTTCTTCGGACGGATACTCGTACGTTAAACTTGCTCAATGTTTCCGCTTTGCCGAGCAAGACGATTTAATCAAAATCGTCGGCAACATTGCCACCAATTACGAACCCATTGACGATTACGTTATCCAAATCCATTCCGATAACACCTACACGCCTTTCTATATAGCCAGCGGATATTCGGCATACGAATTCGAACAATCCGTGAAATACGTTCGCAATCACCAACTGGTCGGCACGACGTATTATGCCGATTCCAGTCTGAGCAATCACGCACCTATCATTGTATTTCCTTTCCAAGACGGCGAACAAGAAAAAGCGTATATTTTTAGCTATGACAGGTACAACAATAGGTTGCAACTTGAATTCTACGTAGGCGATTATACCTATACCGAGAACCCTGACGGCGACGAATTTACACTCGCTATGCGTGAGTATTCCCTTCGCTTTACTCTTACCCCCAACGAGCATATAGCCAACGTGGAAACGATTTGGTAAATGCACGTGTCTCTAAACAAAATTTTCAAACAGCCGAAACCCGTTTGGGCTTCGGCTGTTTAACGATAAAAATTCGTTTTACGCACAAAAAAACGTAAAAATGCGCAAAAAATAATTGACTAAATAATAGAAATTGTATATAATGTTTTATGTATGGGCAAACCATATACAACCTTGCGTATGGGAAATACGCCGAATAAGACCAGGAGGTAACAAAAATGGCTAAGTACGAAATGCTTTATCTTCTCAACAACGATTTGTCTGACGAAGCTAAGGAAGCCGAAATCGCAAAGTATGAGGACATCGTGAAAACGATGGGCGGTGCACTCGTATCCACCGATAAGTGGGGCACGAAAAAAACCGCATATCCGATTAACTACAAGACGGAAGCTTACTACGTTTTGATGACGTTCGAAGCAGAAGTAATGTCATTGCCGAACTTGAACGTGTTGCAGGTATCGATGCAGACGTTTTGAGAAGAATGACTACGAAACTTTAATAGGTAAGGATAAGGAAAATGAACAAAGTATTTTTAATCGGTAACTTGACGCGCGACCCTGAACTTACGGAAACGGCTTCGGGGGTTGCTGTATGCAACTTCTCGATTGCGGTAAACCGTAACTACGCTTCGCAAGACGGCGAACGCCAAACGGACTTTTTCAACTGTACGGCTTGGCGTGGTACGGCGGAAGCAATTTCGCGCTACACGAAGAAAGGCAAGAAAATTGCCGTAATGGGTAGTATCCAACTTCGCAACTACGAGGACAACCAAGGCGTAAAACGCACGGCGGTAGATATCATCGCACAAGACGTAGAATTCCTTTCCCCTCGTGAAAACGGCGACGCGTTCGACGAAATGGACGACGCTCCTCGCGCTACCAAGCGTAAGCCCGTGTTGCAAACGATGGACGACGACTCGGATATCCCCTTCTAATTCGGGATATCAAAAAATATCGAAAGGAGTAAACTGCTATGGAAGAAAAAGCACCTGTAAAAAAGATGTATAAAAAAGCGCCCCGTAAAAAGGTATGCGCATTCTGCCAAGAAAAGGTGGACGTAATTGATTATAAGGACGTAAACCGTTTGAAGAAGTTTATCGCGGAAGGCGGTAAAATCTTACCCCGCAGAATGAGCGGTACGTGCGCTGCGCACCAACGTCTTCTTGCTACGGCTATCAAGCGTGCAAGAATCGCTGCGCTTCTCCCCTTCAAAGGCGAGTAATCTTTATTAAAAGTAACCCGACAAGCCGAACGGCTTGTCGGGTTTTTTTATTCCACTCGTTGCATCTTTTCATCTATTTCATCAACCGCAGGTTTATCTACGTTTTCCGTTTCAACGACAACTTGCTTTCTTGCCTTCCATTTATTTTCAATCCACTGCTCCACTTTTTTAATAAGCGGTTTCAAGCACAACAATACTACCTTTCGTACAATTTCACACGCTAACCCTACGACAAAGATTTCTAACGCCACAAGCAACACCGCCAACGGCGACCAAATAGACGAATAGAACATTTGCACTCGGAACACGTCAAAATACAACCAAGGTTTAATTGCTGATTCTTGCAATAAGTATATGCCAAACGTCAACGACGATACCCAGCAAATGGTGTTGTGGACATATATATTTTTAACGTTAACGTCTTTGCACAGTAAAAGTAAACAAATACTAGCTATAACAACCAACGGCGACGTGTAATCCATCGAATTATATATAATTAATATAAGCCGAGACCCCGTTGGCAAAAAATAACATCCCCAAAGCGCAATCGTTGCGACTAAGTACACTATCAATACTATCCATTTTTTTATATGAATAGGATACAGCCTAAGCGTTCCTGCCACAAGATATAAAACGCAAAACCAAAAAAAGAGTACCCTGCGCTATAATTTACAATTGCACTGATAGGAAACTTCATACCAAGATAAGCAAGAACAATCAAAAATATATTTAACGTATACAATTCTTTTTTAGAAGAACTATGTAAAATCTTGTTTAAGAACGGACTGACGAGCATCAACAAGAAATATGCGGTAAAAAACCAGTATTTGTTGAATAAAACAGGCAACCAGCATTTTGCAAATTCATACAACGAAAAATTAGCGTTGGAAAACAAACATAATATCACGTAACTTCCAACCGAATATGCGACTACCTGTAACCATAAATATATAAGCTTTTTCGGCTTTAATTTAGATTTTACCATAAAATATGCTGAAATCAATACAAATACGTTTACCGCAACGGTAAAAACCGCATAAATCAAGCGTTGCCACTTAATCGTTTGCGGTAATCCATTTTTCAGCATCCCACCATAATTCATCACGTGTACTGCGCCTATTAAAAACATGGCAATAATCCTCAACAATTCAAAGCCCGTTTCTCTTTTAGCGCGTTCCTTAAACAGCATAACCGTTCTCCTTTTTGTTCATTTGTCCGTACTCTATTTTTATCATATCATAAAATACATAAAAATGCAACCATTTCTCCCCTTCAAAGGCGAGTAATCTTTATTAAAAGTAACCCGACAAGCCGAACGGCTTGTCGGGTTTTTTCATCAAGTTTTTCAAATGCATTGACATTGTCTATATATTTTGGTATAATAAAACGGACGGAAGATAAGCACTCCGCCCTATGATATAATAAGGAGTTTCTTATGTGCTTGTTCAAAAAACAACGTAAAATTAAGAAATTTGGTAAAATCGCCAACGAAATGTTCCACAATTTTTATAACGACGGTAGATTATGCGGAAAAGGTGTAACCGACAAAGGCCGTATTGAAGACTGGACGTACGAGCCCAAAAAAGACAAAACCTACAGTACGTACACATTTAAAATAACGGACGGCTCGTTGCCCCTGACCTTCACCGCAAATTATTTCTTTGACGAAGACTGCGTATCCGTTTGGGTAAGTCCCGAAAACCACAAAAATCAAACAAACTATAAAAAGTATTTGGAAGGAAAATATAGAAAAAAACCGTTTTCCGTTGGCATTTACAGTTACACCGTCGATATCGGTTTATCCAAAATGCCCGCAAAAGACGAACACGAAATTTGTGAAGCTATTCACAAGTTTAGAATCGCTTGGCAAGAAAGCGATTTGCACAAGCTTTTTACGAAGCTTGCCGTTACGGAATATACGTATATCCCCAAAGATTTCCACGATTACGATTAAACTAATCCCTACCCCTATCAATACACCTGCCACGGCATAAAAAAGCCGTTTCACGCGTGTTACAATATAATATCAGTTTTAGTTTTATATTTATACGGAGTTTTCTATGGAACTTATTTTTGCCATTTTATCGGGCGTTGCCTCGTTGTTTACCGCATTCTTTGCTTGGAATTCGGAAGTAATGTTTTTCAGCGTACTGTGGCTGATTGCTTGCTTTATTTTAGGTTGCATTAGTATTGCAAAATTTCACGAAACTGCACAAGAGTACGGTGGTTCCATATTATACGTCATCGCTCAAATTTTCATCATCGGTATCTTTATCACCGCCGTATGCATGGTTTTTCACCTTGCAGGACTCTAATCACCCTCGGGCGCTTAACGGTTTCCTCGTTACATAGGAATTCGAAATTTACGACAGGAAAACACCCCACGACGTTAGTCGTGGGGTGTTTCTTGGTGCACCGCAAGAGCTACTGCGGTCAAGATAAAAGGTTCGAACTCCTTTCTCGCGCAAAGCACGGTTTTCTTTGCGCTCGGTCACCGTTCGCGCCGACTTATGCGCTCACTCATCTCGCCCCTAAAAAGCATTATCAATGCTTTTCTTAACGGGTAGCTCGTCCTTCCGTTCCAACAGTTTCCTCGCCACATAGGAGTTCGAACCTTACGACAGGAAAAAACCTCGTGGCAATAACCACGAGGTTTTTCCTGGTGCACCGTAAGAGGTTCGAACTCCTAGCCTTCGGTTCCGTAGACCGACGCTCTATCCAGTTGAGCTAACAGTGCATATATAATTGTTTGTTTTCGTTCCGTAGACCGTTCTCGTGTAAAGCTGTCCTTTACACTCGGTCACGCTCGCGACTACCTATCGTCGCTTGCTTATCTCGTCCCTAAAAAGCGTTATCAACGCTTTTCTTCACGGGCAACTCGTCGCTCTATCCAGTTGAGCTAACAGTGCATAATGCATTTCTTGTCAAAATGCTTATTAAGTATAGTATGTTTTCTCCTTTTTGTCAACTGTTTTTGCGCTGTTTTTGGGGAAATTTCAAAAATACTTTTTATAAATCAAACGCAAGTGCCGTTACGTCGTCCGAGAACGTTCCGCCTGCAAATACGCTGAGTCCTGCTTTCAATTTCGCCACGAAATCGTCCGCGCTATGCGATTGCATAAGGACGCTTTCTACCCGTTCGATACCAAACATTTCGCCCTTACTATTTACGCACTCGGTAACACCGTCGGTAAGCAGTGCCAAAATATTCCCCGTTTCATACGGCATTTGTTTCTCTTGGTACGCAAAATCGGGTTGCCACGTCGATACGGGCGGGGCGGGCTGTTCTATTTCGTGAATCCCGTCCGCCGTTTTCAATAAAATAGGCGCGTTATGCCCTGCCAAGGCGTATTTTAACGTCTTGGTTTTCGGTTGAATACGCACGCTGGCAAGCGTAATATACGCGCGTTCGTCTTGGTTGAGTTCTTGGAATTTCGTATTCAAAGCGCAAATTGCTTTCCCCAAATCGGGTTGTTTTTTATCAAACCCAGCTTTGACAAAAGCCGACAACAGTCCTGCTGAAACCCCTTTCCCCGACACGTCGCAAATGACGCCGTACACGTCGCCGTTCAATTCGTAAACGTCGGGCATATCTCCACCCACGTCGAAGTGCGGTAAATAAATATATGCGTACGCAATACCGCCTGCGCTTTTCCCTGCAGGGAGTAAACGTTGTTGAATTTGGCGTGCGGAAAGCATTTCCCGTTCCATTGCCGATTGAAAACTTACGTCCGTAAGCCCCACGAACAGTTTCCCCTTATTATCCACGGGGAATACGCGAATACGCACGGAAAGCTGGTCCGTTCTATCCGCCCGTTTTACGCTGGTATGCATCGTTTCCGTTTGTTCCGTGCCCGTTTCCACCGCACGAACCATAGCACGGTGAAAAGCGCAATACGCGCATTTTTCGCCCGTACCGCAAGCCGTCGTTTCCCCGCAAGCAAGAATTTGAGGAAGCTTTTTGCCGTCCTTTCCCACCGAAAACGCGCGACGAAAAGCCGTGTTCATAAACTTGACACACAGCTTATTATCAAACGTAAACACCCCTTCAGGCATTGCGTTTAACACGTTTTTGCACGTTTTCAACGTCATACCACGTACCTATCCTTTTCATTTCTTCCCGTACCTGCCTACGGTCTATATACGTTTAATCCCCTACAAAGTTTCACCGAAAAATCCAAGTCGTAATACAACTCTCCGTCCAGTTGCACGGGGCACGGCGTTTTACTTCTTACCGTAAATTCTTCGCAAAGAAAATGCGTCGTCTTGGCAAAATCCAAAATTTTTCCTTTGAGTAGCATAAGCAAAGCTCTTACAAGCTTAAACTTTCCAACTACGCTATCCACCACCACGACGTCCATTTTCCCGTCTTCCGAATTCGCTACGGGGCAAATTCGAATTCCACCGCCGAACTGCGAACCGTTACAAGTCGCGGTAAGGAGCACTTTCTTTTCGATTAACTCGTCGCCGTTTTTCAGCTCCACGTCGTAGCCCTTAAACGCAAACACGCTTTGCAACAGCGATTTCAAATACTTTAATTTCCCCCTGCTTTTGCCTTTCAAGCACCGTTCCAAAACGTCCACGTCCATACCGATACCCGCGACGTTCATACAGCGCGTTCCGCCCACTTCCAAATAATCCGTTTCACGCGTTTTACCGTCCAAAATGACCTTGACGGCGTCTTGCAATTGCAAAGGCAAACCCAAATGCTCGGCAAAGTCGTTTCCCGTGCCTGCCGGGATAATCCCTAAACGGCAAGCGGTGGGGTCGTGCAAACCGTTTAACACTTCGTGCAACGTGCCGTCGCCACCGATGGCGATAATTTCCTTTTCCCCTGCTTCCGTCAACTCTTTTACGATACGCGTTGCGTCACCGCTACTTTGCGTAAAGTGCGTATGCGTAACAAGACCGCGTTCGGCAAACATTTTTTTGATAAGAGCAAGCGTTTTGCTCTTTTTATTTTTGCCCGCCGTGGGATTGGAAATGAGATGATACGCGCTTATCATTAGTAACACCTAAAAAGTTTTTATTTTTTTACTATTTCTATTATATAACACTTTGCGAAGAATTGCAATTTATTTTTGTTTTTGATATACTGTAAAATGTAAAAAACGTGAAAAATTTTTTCCAAGGACAAGGTATGAAGAGCATTATCCCCCAAAACTTAATCCGTTTAGCCAACGAACTCCCCACACCCTTATACGTCGTGGGCGGTGCGGTACGCGATTTTTTAGCGGGATTGCAAACCAAAACGGCTAAGGACTGGGATATTTGCGCGCCACTTCCCCCCGACGAATTTATCCCCGTTGCTAAGTGTTGCGGTTTTACCGTATGCGCCTCTTACAAGCACACGGGTACGGTAAAATTAAAGGACGAGCTTGGCACGGAATACGAATACTGCTGTTTCCGTTCGGACGAATACGTGCGCGGTACGCACCGTCCCGTTCAAGTCTATTTTACGACGGATATCCGTTTAGACGCGACGCGCAGGGACTTTACCTGTAACGCCGTCTATTACGACGTCCAAAAGGATACGTATCAAGACCCGTTGGACGGCATTTCTGCCATCCGTGAAAAACGACTTTCCACCGTCGCGCCTGCAAACAAGGTATTCGGTGAAGACGGACTGCGATTAATGCGCCTTGCCCGTCAAACGGCAACGTTAGGTTTTACCCCCGACGCCGAGTGCATACGCGGAGCGCAAGCTAACGCACACCTAATTCAAGATATTTCTCCCGAACGCATTTTTACCGAGCTTCGCGCAATCTTGCTTGCCGACGAAAAATACGGAATACCCTATGGACATTATCGCGGTTTGAAAACGTTGGAGCTTATCGGCGTTTTAGATATCATTATGCCTGAACTCACGTTGGGCAAAGGTATGAAACAACGCGCCGATTTCCACAACTACGACGTTTTGGAACATTCGCTCCGTGCCACTTTGTACGCCGATACAAGCGTGCGTTTTGCCACGTTATTGCACGACGTAGGCAAGCCATTTTGCGAAATTCGGGACGGCTCTTCCCACGACCACCCCGTAGAAGGCGCAAGAATTGCAAGGGAAATCCTTACCCGCCTACAAGCGCCGAAAAGGCTCGTAGAAGAAACGGCGACGTTAGTCGAATTGCATATGTACGACTTAGACGGGAAAACGGGTGAAAACAAACTGCGCCGTTTCCTTGTCAAGCACTATGCCGTGTTAGAAAAACTATTGCTTGTAAAACAAGCGGATTATTCGGGTTGTAAGGACGACACGGGCGTTGCCCCCACCTGCAAACGTTGGCGGGCACTCCTTACGAAAATGCAAGGCGAACGCGTGCCGTTTACCGTAAAGGGTTTGTCAGTTACGGGCAACGATTTACTGACGGCAGGCCTGCCCGCCCCTATACTTTCGCGTATTTTAGAGCAACTTTTATTGCACGTTGCCGTGCGTCCCCAAGACAACGATAGCGTAACGCTGATTAAGCTGGCGTATGCGTTTAGCAAATAAAAAAAACCGCATCAAAAGATGCGGTTTTTACCGTAATTACGTGATGCGTTCGCTCTTCTTTCGTACGCCCACCCTATTCGTTTACAGCGCGCAAACGTTTACCGCGCGGAGCTTTGAAGGATTTTTAGGATCCGTTTCAATTTCAAAGGAAACCTTTTGACCTTCTTTCAACCGTCTGTATCCGTCTGCAACGATTGCAGAAAAATGTACGAATACGTCATCGCCGCCCTCGTCGTTTGCGATAAAACCGTAGCCCTTTTCTGCGCTGAACCATTTCACCGTTCCTTGACTCATACCGAACCTCCCCAAAATATTTTCGTAAGAACATACTTTGTGTGAAGATTGCACAAAGCAAAGGCCCGTTCTGTTAAACTCATTATAACACATTTTTTTTTGTTTTGCAATACCCATTATAAAAAATTTTTTCAATTTTTAATCGTTTTTTTCAGTTTTTCTCGATTTTTTTATTCATTTTTACTCTTTTTGTGCTATAATGTACGTATAGAGCATATATAAAATAACTATACCATATAGTTTTAAGGACGGATTATGGACTTTATTGAAATATTAAAAGTGATTTTTTTGGGAATCGTAGAGGGCATTACCGAGTGGTTGCCCGTATCTTCTACGGGGCATATGCTACTTGTTGACGCCCTGTTTTCCCTTTCCGCCACCGACGCCTTTAAGGAGATGTTTTTCGTCGTAATACAGCTTGGCGCGATATTAGCCGTCGTCGTCCTGTTTTGGAATAAACTGTTCCCCGTAAAACGCAACGAAGAAACGAAAAAGCTTGGCTGGGATAAAGGCATACTCCATCTTTGGGGCAAAGTGCTCGTCGCGTGCGTACCCGCAGGCATTATCGGTATTCTATTCGACGACGTGTTGGAAGAATATTTGCATACTCCCTTAATTATTTCCATTATGCTGATTGCCTATGGTATCGCATTTATTATTGTAGAACGGTACAATAAAGGCAAAACGCTACCCTTGCAAACGACGGACGATATTACGTATAAACACGCCCTTATTATCGGCGTATTCCAAGTGTTATCCCTTATCCCCGGCACGTCCCGTTCGGGCGCGACCATTTTAGGGGCGCTCCTTATCGGCATTTCCCGTCCTGCCGGCGCGGAATTTACCTTCTATCTCGCCATACCTGTTATGGCAGGCGCAAGCGCGATTAAGCTGTTAAAATTCTTCTTGGAAAGTGGTGGTTTTATGATGGCGGAACTGGGCTATCTTCTTATCGGAACGGTAGTTGCGTTCGGCATATCCTTGCTTGCCATTAAATTCCTGATGAACTTTGTTAAAAAACACGATTTTCAACTGTTCGGGTGGTACCGTATCGCATTGGGTGTAGTTGTTATCGGCTGTTTGGTTATCCCCCCGTTATTTGCATAAGGAGTACGTATGAAAAAAATCGGTATTATCGGTTTGGGCGTTATTTCCAAAAACTATTTACCTGCCTTGCAGGCATCCCCTCATTTACAGCTTGGCGCCGTTTCCGACGTAAACGAACAAGCAAAATGCAGACAGGTCTATAAAGACTACCCCTTTTACACCGATTATTTACAAATGATAGAACGCGAGCGTTTGGATTTCGTTTTAATCGCCACGCCCCCTGCTACGCACTACGAAATAGCCAAGGCGTGTATGCAGGCAAACGTCAATATCGTAATGGAAAAGCCTGCCGTACTCAATTTAGTTCGTTACGACGAGCTGTTGGAAATTGCAAAAAATCGCAATTTGGAATTTGAAGTGATGTACCATTTCCAAAACGGTAGCGAAACGTTGGCGTTTTTGCAAAGTTACGACGCTTGTAAAATTTCCGCCGTCCGCGTGCATATCCAAGACCACTATTCTCTCGACGGCAAAACGATTGTGGAAGATAGGCGCATTTTACAAGGCGTATGGCTGGATAGCGGTGTAAACGCGCTCAGTCAAATCAAGTTGTTTTTACCCTTTGAAAGCGTATCGTTTGTGGATAGCGAAAAAGTACTTTGTCCCGAAACAAACCTGCCTATTTACGTTTGTGTAAAACTTATTATCGACGGTGTGCCCGTAGAAATTTGCATAGACTGGCGCAAGGATATGAACAGCAAAATCACCTATCTTACCTACGACGGAAAACCTATGGTTTTGCACAATTCCAACCAAAGCATTATCTACCAAGGCAAGGAAACGTCCTATGCGACGATGCCACGTTTAGAAGCGCATTATTATAACTATTTCCAAAAATTCCAAGGAGTAAGCGACGAGCAAAGCAGTAGGCGTATCCACGAAATTTTGCTTGACGTCAATACGCGTATATGAAAAAATTACAACACTTCTTCGTTATTTTATTTGAATTTTTAACGTCCAAACGCATCAGCCGTTATATCGTAACCATAGCCGTTTGCGTTGCCAGTATGGTTGCCGTGGGCACGATTGTCCCCGACCTTTGGATGGACGTTATCGGTATCTTCTTCGGTTTCTTAATCAGTAACTTAACCGTAGGGCTGTTCGCCGTATTTTTCAGTAGTTTTGAAGACGGGTTAAAGGTGTTGGACGACACCAAAAAAATCCTGTCTATCTATCCCGAAGACAATTTGGAAACGGTCGTTACCTTAAACGGCACGTCCTGCACGGTAGCCTATAACCCCGTTCTCTTTAACGATAATTATACGCTTATCGTCAAAGACGACCCCGAAAAACAGTTTGAATTAGACGGATTTTTAGAAAACAACTATCTCGATTTATTTGCGGCGCACCACCGTAGCTCGAAAAGAAATTTCGACACCGTGCGCTTGGACGATTGCACGTTAGAAGGCAATACGGCTACCTTCTATTTAAGCCGTAGTACCTATTACCACCACTTGATTACCAACCGTGCGGTGGACTATTTGTTGGACGACGATTTATCCGTGCGGACGTATTTCGATTACGGACCTAAGCTCGTACCCTTAAACAAATCTAAAATGTCCAACCACGTGGGCATTAACGGACTGGTGTACTTAAAGGACGGAGAGTTATTGCTCCCCCGTCGTACGGGCAGTTCCACCATTTCCAAAAATATGATTACGTCCAGCATTGCCATTATGCTTTCCTTGCCCAAGTCGGGAGAAGTGACCAGCGAATACTTATTTAAGGATTGTATTTTGAATAACTTAGTATCGCGTGCAAGAATGAACCCTGCTTGGATTAAAGAAGACGAAATCGACGTGCAATTCTTGGGCTGTGGGCAAAACCCGTACGAAGGCGGAAAACCGCAGTTTTATTACGCCGTGCGTATGAACAACGTAACGCGCGAAGATTACCTTCGCCATTTGGCGGCAGGGGCTAAGATGGACGCCGTTATCGACAAGGACAAGTATATGTACGTCGTTGACCCGTCCACTATGTGTTTCACAAAAAACGAAAACTTGCAATTTATCCACAACCACGGACGTTTGGATAAAAAAGGTGCGTTAAAGGTGAAAGCGCATAAGACGGTAGTCAACTATGAAAAGTCTTTCCTTTGCAACGTTTGGCACAAACAAATCGCTTGGGGCGAAATTCCCCGTCCACAGCTGTAAAAAAAATTGAAAAAAAGCATAAAAACCCTTTTCAAATTATTTTCATTTTCAAATATTTATGCTATAATAAAGACAATCGTAAGAAATCTAATATTTTAGGAGATATATTTTATGAAACTTGTTTACACGGGAAAAACGAAAAACGTATATGCACTTGAAAACGGCAACTATTTGTTGAAATTCAAGGACGACTGTACGGGCAAAGACGGCGTATTCGACCCAGGTGAAAACTCCGTTGGTTTGACCATTGAAGGCGTGGGCGACGTAAACCTTCGTATGTCCATCTACTTCTTCGACAAAATCAACGCGGCTGGCATTGCTACCCATTACGTAAGCGCAAACTTAAACGACACCACGATGGAAGTTCTCCCTGCCAAACCCTTCGGTAAAGGCTTGGAAGTTATCTGCCGTAAGAAAGCAGTAGGCAGTTTCCTTCGTCGCTATCGCGATTACGTAGAAGAAGGCGCAGACCTGCCCTACTACGTAGAAACGACGTTCAAAAACGACGCACTCGGCGACCCTCTCGTAACCAAGGACGGACTTGTGGATTTGGGCGTTATGACGGCGGAACAATACGACACCGTAAAAGAAATGACGCAACAAATTACCAAAATCGTTTCGGACGATTTACAAGAAAAGGGCTTGGAATTGTACGATATCAAGTTTGAATACGGCTACGACAAAAACGGCAACGTTATCTTAATCGACGAAATTGCTTCGGGAAATATGCGCGTATATCAAGACGGTAAATATATCGACCCTATGACTCTTTCCAAATTGTTCTTCGCAAAATAATCGTATCAACCAAACCGCCCGTTGCCATTTGGCAACGGGCGGTTTTTCTTTTACCTTTATTGCTCTTCACTGCGAATTGCCCAACGCATTTTCGTGGACTTTGCTCTGCTGTTCTTGATGCACTCTTCTGCGGAAGGTCGAATAACGTCCCTCGCCACGTCCTTATACGCGCCCACCCGTTGCAGGGCTTGGAACGCCTTTTTGACCAACCTGTCTTCCCCCGAATGGAAGGTAAGCACCGCCACCCTACCGTTCGGCGCAAGCACTTCGGGCAGTTTTTCCATAAACGCATACAGCGCGTCCATCTCCCCGTTAATATCGATACGAATCGCTTGAAAAGTGCGTTGGCAGGACTTTTTCACGGCTTCCTTTTGTTCGGCTTTGGGTAAAAAGGATAACGCTTCGGCAATGCAATCGCGCAAGTTTCTCGTCGTTTGCACAGGCTTGCCCATATACCGCCATTTCATAATCGTGGCAGCTATTTTTTCGGCGTACGGCTCGTCCGCGTTTTCTCTCAGCATCATCTCTATTTCTTTCTTGCCAAGCTCCGCAAGACGCTCTGCGCCCGTTACCCCCTTTTGTGGATTTAACCGTAAATCCAACGGCCCGTCCGCTTTGTACGTAAATCCTCGTTCGGGGTTATCAATTTGCATGGAGCTCACCCCCAAATCGGCAAGCACGAAATCAAACTTTTTCCCCGTGTCCTGCACCACTTTATCCACGTCCGCAAAGTTTTGCAAACGCACCGTCAAAATCTCTTCTCCATACCCCAAGCCTTGCAAACGCGCTTTGGTCTTTGCCGATTCGATAGGGTCCACGTCCAACGCATAAATATGCCCCTGCCCTTGCAACTTGTCCAGCATAGCGCGCGTATGTCCGCCGTATCCCAGCGTCGCGTCTAAACCTACTTGCCCAGGCTGTATATCCAAGAAATCCAAAATTTCCTTGACCATAATCGAAACGTGCATCCCGGCAGGCGTATGTCCTTTATCCAAAATTTTCTGCACGTCGTCCGCGTATTTTTCGGGGTTTAATTCCTTGTATTTTTCTTCAAAACGTTTGGGGTGCGTTCCTTTATATCGCACCCGTCTTTTGTGCTGTATTTCGTCCATTTCTTCGCTCCCTTAATGATGGTGATTGTGATGGTGATGGTGATGGTGGTGACATCCGCCGTGTTCTTCCATTTCCACGTGACAATGCTCGTCGTGGCAAACTTCGCCCACCGTTTCCAGCTCCAACGTAACGTGCGTAACGCCGTGTTCGTGCAAATGCTCGCGCACACGCTCTTTCACAAGCGCAAAATCCCCTTCGACAACCAAATGTGCCGTCGCGTACCTGTCGTTGCCGTCCAAGCTCCAAACGTGGATATGGTGCGCGTCCTTCACCCCTTCCACGTGCATAATATGCGCTTTCAAATCGTCCACGGTAAGCCCCTTCGGCGTTTTCACTAAAAATAAATCCAACGCTTCTTTCAAACTCAGTACCGCGTGTATAAAGATAAATATCGCCACGCCTATCGACATTACGGGGTCAATCCATACCCAGTTCGTAAACCGCATCACTACCGCCCCAATAAGCACCACCGCCCAGCCAAGCACGTCTTCCAGCATATGCAAATTGACGGCTTTTTGGTTAAGCGATTTTCCTTCGCGCGTCACAAACGATGCAAGCAGGTTGACGATTACACCCACGACGGCAAAAATCATCATCCCGTTATACCGAATTGCGACGGGAGAAATCAACCGCAATATCGCGTTATACACGACGAGCACCGAACCAACGAGCAAAATGCACGTCGTAATCACACTGCCCAAAACGGAATACCGCTTGTACCCGTAGGTGTGCGTAGCGTCGGGCTGTTTGGCACTTTTCTTTTCCAAAAAGTACGCAATGCCGATACTGCTTGCGTCCCCTAAATCGTGTACGGCGTCCGAAATAATGGCTACGCTACCCGTAAAAATACCGCCGAAAAACTCAAACACCGAAAAGAAAAAATTTAATAAAAACGCAATAAATATATTCTTCTTACTACTCACGGTTGTTTCTCCTTGCATTTATGTTCGATGTGACAAAGGGCAATTTCCATCATTTGTACCACGTGCGTATCGTCTAACGCATAATACGCTTCCTTCCCTGCTCTGCGCCGTTTGACTACCCCGTAACGGAGCATCTTCGCAAGCTGATGCGAAACGGACGATTTACTCATAGAAAGTACGTTCGCTAAATCACACACGCAAAGTTCTTGCCCTTTTAACGCAAACACGATTTTACACCGCGTCGCATCTCCTATAATATGATAAAATTGCGCTATCTCGTCTAAAAGCTTTGCACTCGGCATCCCTTTTACCGCCTGTTCCACTAAATGTGGGTGCACGATATTGCAATCGCATAAAAATTCGTTCTTCGGCATACGTTCTCCTTTAACGGTTGAATATCCGTTCAACCGTATTATACTGCTATACAACTCGTTTGTCAAGCGTTTATATAAAAAAAACGGCTGTCGCCGTTTTTTTATTTTTTAATACAACCGCTTAAAAATTGAATAAAAGCCGTTTTAGATTCGTCGGGCAACGCGCGAAATACGCGCACCACCGTTTTTTCAGCCGCCGATAATCCGTCGCCTACGCTCGCCCCGCCGTATTCGTCCGCATACCCTATCAAATAATCCACCGTTACCGAAAAAAAGCGTGCAAAAAGCGCAGGCAAAGGCGCGCTTATCAGCGTAATCATTTCCGTCGTATTCTTAGTGATTTACTACGTAATTATTATTGTAGCACTTGGAAATATGATAAGCTATTATGAAAGAAAAAGGCGGTTACAAAACCGCCTTTTTATTACCTTGCAAACGTCGTATTGTCCTTTGTTCTATCACGAAGCTCTTGTATCGGATTTTCCTTTTCTTCGTAGCGGTAATCCTGTCCGAATTTATCAATATGCTTTTGGATAACGGCGTGGCTTGCCACGCTCTCCACGGGCTTGTTTACCGCCTTATTATAGGTGAAAAACGGCGCGTCCTTGGGCATATTTGCTACTTTTTCGTAACTTTCCAGCTTTGCGGTATAATTGCCCGTTTCTTCTAATACTTTACGCACGTACGCCTTATTCTCGCCGAATTTTAACAATTTAGGGAACTCCGCACCGTCGGGGAACAACCCTTCCCAACTCTTGCCCTCGTATTTTTCTAATAATTGCGCAACCTTTTGCAAATGTCCGCACTCTTCTAAATACAACTGTTTCCACAGCGCTTTGATTTCCTTATCGCTTTCGTCTTCGTAACAGCTATAATACAGATAACACTCGGTATATTCGTGCATCAAAAGTCCTTCCAGCCACGAACAGTTGACGTCCAACAAACTGCCGTACTGACTAACGTGCTGTTCTTCTATCATAGCAATTTCGGCGTACAGCTTTCTACCCAGCTCGGTAGGATAGAAATTCGCTTGGTTCATATAGAAATTCATCGTCTGTTGTTCCGCAGCCGTAATGATATGCGTGGTGAGCTTGGTAAACAGGTCCGCTTGTTTCGAACGGATATGTTTTTTCATTTCGTCCGCAGGATAGCGGTGTTCAGCGATTGTAGGACGTCCTGGCATAATTTCGGTATATCCGCCAAGTAGCGTTTCGCCCTTTATCCCCTCGTCCATTTCCAAAAGGTTTGCAAAACGGAATACGTGGTCGAAATCTTCTAACAGCGCAAATTCCAGCGCCATTTTCACGTTAGAATCGTCCACGCGCTGAGCTAAAATTGCCGTAAGTTCCACGGCAAGCTGTTCATATCCCATTGTGTGCTGTAACACCGTTTCTTCGATAGGTTTAAGCGACGAAATTTTCTTTTGCTGTTGCTGTTCCCTGCGCCGAATCAGCGCAATTTCCCTGCGCAAATCGTTGTCGGGGCAATGGCGTGAAAATTGATGAGAATACCAGTTGGCTTCAAATTCCGTACCGTTCATTAAAATAATACGAACTTTGGTAAACGGACTCGTTTTTTTCGGGTCGTACGGCTGTAAGGCAAGCTTTTGCCAGCTTTCGTATGCTTTTTCTATATCGGTGGCTTTTTCTAAAAATGGATTGACTTTTGGCATATCTATCCCTCCTTTGCCCCTATTATATCCAAACGTTGAAAAAGTAAACTTGGCGCGTCTAACTCTAACACCTAATTTTTTCCACGCGAATATATATAATATAGTAGCGAAAAAAGCTCTGCAAACTGCACTTTTTCCAAACAAAAAATAATTCCAAAAAAATTTTTTATTTTTTTTGAAAAACCGTTGAAAAACGCTTGCGTTTATTCTTTGGATATGGTATAGTAAATAGGCTTTCGACGGAAGTTTAGCTCAGCTGGGAGAGCAGCTGCCTTACAAGCAGCGGGTCATAGGTTCGAGCCCTATAACTTCCACCAATTAAAGATAGTGCAGATTATATGCGGGAATAGCTCAGTGGTAGAGCGTCACCTTGCCAAGGTGAATGTCGCGGGTTCGAATCTCGTTTCCCGCTCCAACAATCCGCACTATCTTTTCTTTTTTAGCAGAGAGATGGCGCTATAGCCAAGTGGTAAGGCCAAGGTCTGCAAAACCTTTATCCCCCGGTTCAAATCCGGGTGGCGCCTCCAAATAAAACTCTGCTTATTGCAGAGTTTTTTTCATATTAGCCGCTGTGGTGGAATAGGCAGACGCAAGGGACTTA
>JAFVOG010000094.1 GCA_017505945.1 Clostridia bacterium | reverse complement strand
GAAGTAGTAGCGGAAGACGGTGAACAGCCTGCCGAAGAAGTAGTAGCGGAAGACGGTGAACAGCCTGCCGAAGAAGTAGTAGCGGAAGACGGTGAACAACCTGCGGACGAAGTAGTAGCGGAAGACGGTGAACAACCTGCGGACGAAGTAGTGGCGGAAGACGGTGAACAGCCTGCCGAAGAAGTAGTAGCGGAAGACGGTGAACAACCTGTTGACGAAGTAGTGGCGGAAGACGGTGAACAACCTGCCGACGAAGTTGTAGAAGAGGATATCACGTTAAACGATTTCGTATTGCGTTTCCAATCGCACGCAATTAACCATTACAAGGTATATTACGAACTGCCTTTGCTCCGTTCGTTTATTGCAGGCTTATCGTCAACGCGTCTTATCATTTTGGAAGGTCTTAGCGGTACGGGTAAATCGTTGTTGCCTCGTATGTTCTCGCGCTTTACGGGTAGTACGGCAAGATTTGCGCCCGTGCAAGCGACGTGGAGAGATAAGACGGACGTACTTGGTTTCTTCAGTGAATTTACCAAGACGTTCAAAATTACCGATTTCCTTTGCAACTTGTACGAAGCGTCCTACGTAGAGGAAACGACGTTGATGGTACTTGACGAAATGAACTTGTCGCGTATCGAATATTATTTTGCCGATTTCCTGTCCATTTTGGAATATCCCCAAGAAGAATGGAAGATTAAGGTTTACGAACCCGAGCTTGGTCAAAAACTTCCCAAGAAACTCACGGGCGGTTACGTAACTATTCCTGCTAATACGTGGTTTATCGGTACGGCAAACACGGACGACTCGACGTTTACCATTACGGACAAAGTATATGATAGAGCGATTACGCTCGATTTTAGAGAAAGAATTTCTCCGATTAAGAGCGATTATAAAGCCGACCCGATTAACATCAGCTCGGAAAAATTGCAAGCCTTGTTTAGAGAAGCGCAAGAAAACGAACAGTTCCGCTTAAACGAAGAAGAAACGGATAAATTCTTGACGATTTGCGACTTTATGCGCGACGCGTTCGATATTCGTTTTGGTAACCGTATTATGGTACAAATCAATCAATTCGTACCCGTTTACGTTGCGCTTGGCGGTTCGAAAGAAGAAGCGCTCGACTTTATGTTCTCCAGCAAGGTTATGCGTAAACTGAACGGTATGTTTGAAGATTACGTAAAAGACGAACTCATTTCCTTGCAAAAATTGCTTGCAACGACGTACGGCAAGGGCACGTTTGTGGAAACCGAACGTATTATCGCCAAGATTTTGAAGAGGTTGGTATAACGTATGAGCGAAAATATTACCATTTTGAAATCATTTGCGCGTAAGCTTGCAAATTGTAGATTCAAAGTTCCCGTAAACGAATTGATTGCCTTTTTTAAGGGCGGTCAATACGGTTACGATAGGGTGGACGGGGAAGAGTTGGTTGTAACCAACGAAAGCGTATTTGCCGATAGCGTGGCTACGGTAATTGCGTATATCCGTAGTGCGTTTAAGGACCCGCATATCTTCTTAAAGAAGGAAGAAATTATCCAAAACGTAGCCGTTGCGTCGCATATCGACAACGAAACGTTGCGTATGAACTATAAGGACAGTAAGCTTTGGAAATTGAAAACCTTAGATGCTTCCCCCGAGTTTGTACACGCATTTGTTTATGAAGATGATTTGGCGATTTATGAAAACCGCTTTTTAACCTATCTTATCGATACGCTGTTCGAGTTACTGACGCGTCGCTTAAACGCGATGAAAGTGGGTATGGCAACGCTTGCACAAGATGAAGACGGCAAGAAAAAGGTGCTGACGCGCGGTGCGTTTATGCAAATGCAAAAACAATCGTCTCAACCCATTTCGCTTATCACTTGCGAAGATTCGAAGGTGACCATTTTCAATTCGTTCTTAAAGAGCCGTAAACGCTTAACGCAGTTAAAGCAACACCCTATTTATATGGCGTGCAAGAAAAAGGGCGAGTTTAATATCTTGAATTTGCATCCAACGAATATTCTCATTGCGGATAAGCAATATCATTATTGTTACGATTTTTATTTGAACTACTTAAAACGCGAGGCGGACGTT
This sequence comes from Clostridia bacterium, assembly GCA_017505945.1. Lineage (GTDB taxonomy): Bacteria > Bacillota > Clostridia > Christensenellales > Borkfalkiaceae > Scatosoma. The sequence goes on along the minus strand of JAFVOG010000094.1, from coordinate 4,841 downwards.
ATGTCGGAAGAAAAGATGTATCAAACGTTCGTGGCGATGCATTTCCTGTTTGCGCTGGATAAGCTTGGCTTTGTGGCAAAAGGGCAAGAAGTGTTGCTTGGTCAGTTTGGACAAGTAAAATTCGACGGCGTAACGATGCAAAAGGGCGCGTTTTCCGTAACGCTGAATCGTAATACGGACGACGAAGTGTACTGTAAAGTGGTAAACACCGTTTCGGGTAGCGTAGCCGAATACACGGTGGATATTTTCCACTCGTCGCAATTATCCAGCTATACGTCCTTGTCGGCGCGTGTGGATATCGCAAAGATGAACAATCCCAAATCGTTTAGAACGGTACTCGTTACCGACTATCAATCGACGGACGACGACGTTGTACAACTGCTTCCTGCTCGTGCGGATGCTACCGACGTAATGGCGGAGATAGTGCAATCGTTTATGGTTTGTTTGGAAGGCTCGACGGAAGCGTATTCAAGGGTATGTCCGCTTTGTGGCGGTACGCTTGTGGCGCAAGTGGACGTTGACCACGTATGTTCGTCTTGCGACGGTTTGTATAACTTATACGAACACGACAAAAAGCAATGGCTGTGGATTAAACGCTTTGCAAACGCAGAAACGGCGGAAGAATCACAACAAGAAGAAACGCCTGTGGTAGAAAGTGCGGAAGCGGTGGAAGAACAAGAGAAGGCGGAAGAGAAAAAGAAATTCCGTTTGGGTATTGTTCGCCGTAAACGGTAAATAAAAGAAAGCAAACACCCCTACGAACGTTTTGTTCGTAGGGGTGTTTTTATCGGTGTCGTTTATTTCAAATAGAAAACTTGTTCAAGTAGCGGTTGCGCGCCCGTGCGCTCGTCCAAAGGCATATCCATAACGTCTTTCATATACTCGTTCCATTTATCCACGATAGGGCTTTCCGCTTGCACTTTTCCAGCAAAAGAAATGCCTTTTTTGCACTCGTAATAACCAAACAATTCGTTCCCGCAAAGCCAAATGGAATAATTTTCAATGCCTGCTTGTTTTAACACCTCTACAAGCTCGGGCCAAATCTCGTTGTGCCGGCGTACGTATTCTTCTTTTTTTCCGTCTTTCAAAACGGCTTTCCAAGCATATTTTTCCATAAAAGCTCCTTATTTGATAAAATAAAACAATCCGCCTGTGCCGTAGCGTGGCGTAGGGTGAACCCAAACTCACCAAGGTGGGTAGCGCATCAAATCGCGTCGAACTTTCCGTAAAACAGACCTTGTCTATCGACCTGAATAACAGCTCCCTATAAAATAACGTGGATTCCGCATAAATCGCCGTACTTCGTACACCGCAGATTGTACGTCTATTATACGCAAAAATCTGCGCTTTGTCAAGAACAAAACGCAGGAAATTTTTAGCCGTTCAAATTTTGTAAAAACGTATAGATTTCCGCCTCAAAATTCAATCCGTATCTACTGTCGGTTACTTCTTGCGCCGAACGTCTAATGGTTGCGGAAAGGAATTGTGTACAAAGCCGAATGGCAGTACGTTCGTCCTTGCCCCGTGCAAGCGCGCCTACGAAAGCGGACGCAAACACGTCGCCCGAGCCGTGGAAAAAACCTTGTATATTTTCTGCGCTTTCACGGCAAATCGCACCGTTTTCGTCTAAATAGTAAATGGAAATCGTATCGTTTTCCACAATTCCCGTTATAATGGGACGGGGGCATATACCCGCTATTTTTTGCGTCAGCTTTTCTACGGGTACGGCTTGCCCTGTTTTAGGATAGGGTAAGTCTGCTAAAAAGCACGCTTCGGTAAGGTTGGGCAAAATAAAGTCCGCTTGTTTACAAAGCTCGCGCATTTTTGCGACGAACTCGTTTGTGAAGTTGGCGTACAGCTTGCCCGAATCGCCCATTACAGGGTCAACGATAAACTTTCCGTTTTTTGCCAAAAACTCGTTTTTGATGTTTTCCACCAAATCAATTTGCTCGGCGTCGCCAAGGTATCCGCTGTAAATATAATCAAAGCGCAATCCAAGCGATTTCCAGTGTCGCACGATATCGGGGATTTCACTGGTTAAATTGAGAAAGGTGTATCCCGTAAAACCGCCCGTGTGCGTAGAGAGTAGTGCAGTGGGCAATACGTCGCAAGTAACACCGCAAGCGGATATGATAGGTAGGGAAACGGTTAGGGAACATTTTCCTACGCAGGATACGTCGTTAATGGCTAAAACGCGCATAATCGTTGCTCCATAATAAAAAAATTGAACAATTTTATTATAATTCTCTTGCTTTTTTTTGTCAAATGTTTTAGAATAAATAAAAGAGTTTTTATATAAGGAAGTTAGGTTATGACAATCAACGGCGAAATCAAAAACAATACCGTATCGTTAGCTGAGTTACAAGCTTACGAAGACCAAATCGTTACCGTAAAGGGGACAATTCATAATATTCGTATGATGTCCGACTTTGCGTTTGTTATTTTGCGCACGGCAAGGGACACCATCCAATGCGTGTATGCGGAAAGTTTTTCCGATTACCGTATGAGCGAAGACGTCAAGGAAGAATGCGCGGTAAAAATTACGGGTAAAGTGGTAGCAGGCGTGCAAAAGGACGGCTCGAAACGCTACGAAATCCAAATTCACGACATCGAACTTTTATCCCACCCTGCGGATATTCCGCCCGTCGTGATTACTAAAAAGCAAGTCAACTGCGATTTGTCCACCAATTTGGACTATCGTCCCGTAACCTTGCGTAATCCCAAAGAACGCGCTATTTTCAAATTGCAAGAAGGTATTGCGCGTGGATTTAGAGAATTTTTATCTTCGCAAGGCTTTACCGAAATCCGTTCGCCTAAAATCAACTTTGCAGGCGCGGAAGGCGGTACTAACGTATTTAAGTTGGACTATTTCGGTAAGCAAGTGTATCTTGCACAATCCCCTCAGCTTTACAAACAAGCGCTTGTTGCCGTGTATGAAAGGGTATTTGAAATTGCGCCCGTATTCCGTGCGGAACACCACGATACCAGCCGTCACTTAAACGAATATATTTCTATGGACTTTGAAATGGGCTTTATCGACAGTTTCGAAGACATTATGAATATGGAAACGGGCGTGCTGAAATATATTATGAACCTTTTGAAGACGGAATACAAAAACGAAGTGGATTTGCTCCACGTCGATATTCCCGAAATTACCGAAATTCCCGTGCTGAAATTTATGGAAGCGAAGGAAATTTTGATGAAGAAATTCAAATATCAACCGACGGATATGAAGGACTTTGACCCCGAAGAAGAACAGCTTTTGGGCAAGTATGCGAAAAAACAATTCAATTCCGATTTTATTTTCATCACGCATTATCCGTCCAAAAAACGTCCTTTCTATACGATGGACGACCCTGCCGACCCCGAATACACGCTGTCTTTCGATTTGTTGTTTAGAGGGTTGGAAATCACGTCGGGCGGTCAACGTGTCCACGATTATAACGAACAAGTGGCAAAAATGCAAAAACTCGGTATGAATCCCGAAGAATTTGCTACTTATCTTATGCTCCATAAATACGGTGCGCCTCCGCACGGCGGTTTGGGGCTTGGGTTAGAACGTTTGACAATGCACCTTTTGGGGGCGAAGAACGTGCGCGAAGCGACGATGTTCCCGAGGGACATCAATCGCGTTAGCCCTTAAATAAGAAAGCTTGTATATGCGTCGCATCTCCAACCTTTCACGGGGTGTGGTGTGGCTACGGTGTTGTACCTGCGTTTACCCTTGCTCGTTTACGTAAAGTAAACTCCCGTCGGGTAAGCCACGTACGCCTTGAACTGCTTGCATCTCCAATATTTTACAGGGGTAGGCGATACTACGGCGTTGTGTGCTTGTGCACTGTTTATACAATGGAATACGCAAATAAAACATAGTAAGGGGAAAAATATGTGGAACGGTAAAAATAAAGCGGTTACGTTTAGTTTTGACGACGGCGTAACGCAAGACGCTCGTTGCGTCGAAATCTTAAACAAGTACGGTTTGAAAGCAACGTTTAATCTCAATTCGCAGTTGCTTGGCAAAGAAGGGAAGCTTTGTAACGGTAAACGCACGGTACGACACGATAAAATCGAACCGAACGAAGTGGCAAAAATATACGTCGGACACGAAGTTGCCGTACATACGCTTACGCATCCGCTTTTGCCTACGCTTACGGATGATGAAATTGCCTACCAAGTGGAAGAAGACAGAAAAAATCTTTCCAAACTTTGCGGTTACGAAGTGGTGGGTATGGCGTACCCTGGCGGTGGCAAAAACTGTGATGCGCGCGTAGCCAACGTAGTGCGTACCCGTACGGGGGTGCAATATGCGCGCACCAACCGTAGCGTATATTGTTACGATTTGCCCAAGGACTTGTATTTTGTGGACGGCGTTTATTATATAGACGAACGCTTGGATGCCGTCGTGGACGAGTTTTTGGCTCTCAAAACGGACAAACCGCAAATGCTGTATATTTGGGGACATAGCTATGAAATGGACTTCGAATTTATCACGTGGGAAAAGTTTGAAGAAATCTGTAAAAAGCTTTCGGGCAAAACGGATATTTTTTACGGTACGAACGCCGAAGTTTTGTTGAAAAAGTAAAACAATTTGCTTTACAACAAAAGAAAAAAGTGCTATAATAATATAAAATTCATATAAAAGCGTTGAACAAGGACAACGGTTTTGCGAAAGTGTCTGCACAGAGAGCTTCCGTTTGGGTGAAAGGAAGAGAGACCGCGTAAAACATATCCCCTTGTAGCTGATTTTACGAAATCCTTTTGGGAGAGTAATGAAATACGGGTTCGCGTTCCGTTACCAGGCGCGACAAATGTTAGTTTGTTTTGGTGGTTGATAAAGCCGT
>JAFVOG010000093.1 GCA_017505945.1 Clostridia bacterium | reverse complement strand
TATTCTTATCTTAGACGACGCGTCTTCCGCGCTCGATTACGCTACGGACGCCGAACTTAGAAAGGGCTTGCGTACCCTTTCCACCACGACGTTTATCGTTTCGCAACGCGCGTCGTCGGTGATGCACGCCGATACCATTATCGTACTCGACGACGGCAAAGCCGTGGGAATAGGCAAACACGAAGATTTATTACAAACGTGCGACGTGTATAAGGAAATTTATCACTCGCAATACAAGGAGAGCGCGGTATGAGAAAGAAAACAACCACGCTTTCGCGTGTTTTGCACTACGTATGGAAATATCCGTTTTCGCTTATCGGCACGCTTTTGTTTTCGCTTTTGTCGGTGGCAGGCTCGCTGTGTATTCCCGTCCTGTTTGGGGACGCTATCGATTGTATCGTGGGGGCAGGAAACGTCGATTTTCAAGGCTTGTCCGCCGTGTTCGCCAAGGCGGTAGTCGCGCTTGCGGTGGCGTCGTTGGGGGCTTGGCTGGGCAGTATTTGTAACAACCGTATCTCGTGCAACGTCGTACGCGATTTGAGAAAGGACGCGTTCCACAAGCTTGAAAAGCTCCCGTTGCGGTATATCGACAGTCACGGTCACGGCGACACGGTTAGCCGTATCGTGGCGGACGCCGACCAGTTTGCCGACGGGCTTTTGATGGGTTTTACGCAGTTCTTTACGGGAATATTGACGATACTCGGCACAATCGGTTTTATGCTGTTTACCAACTGGAAGATAGGGCTGTTGGTGGTATTGCTTACCCCTGCGTCGATATTCGTTTCCAAATTCGTGTCTTCGCACACGCACGCGTTTTTCGTGGACCAAGCGAAAATCCGCGGTGAACAAACGGCGTTTACCGAAGAAGCGATAAGCGGTATGAAAACCACCCAAGCTTTTGCACGGGAAAAGGCAAACGAAGATACGTTTAACGAAATGAACGCAAGACTGGAAAAGGCGTCGTTAAAAGCGGTGTTTTATTCGTCGCTTGTCAATCCTTCGACGCGTTTTATCAACAATCTCGTCTATGCGTTAGTTGCGCTTATCGGCGGTTTGCAGGTGGCGAAAGGCGTGTTTACGGTGGGGGGATTGACGAAGTTTTTATCCTACGCCAACCAGTACACCAAACCGTTTAACGAAATTTCGGGCGTTATTACCGAACTCAAAAGCGCGTTTGCTTGCGCCAACCGCATTTTCGAGCTGTTGGACGAGCAGGAAGAACCGAGCGATAGGGATAAACCTGCACTGGAAGACGTGCTTGGAAAAGTGGAGCTTAAAAAGGTGGATTTTGCCTACGACAAAGCCAAACCGCTGATTGAGAACTTGTCCGTCACGGCGGAGCAGGGCAAAAGAATTGCTATCGTCGGGCGCACGGGTAGTGGGAAGACGACGCTTATCAATTTGCTGATGCGCTTTTACGACGTGGACGGCGGTTGCGTTTGCGTGGACGGCACGGACGTGCGCGATATTACGCGTGAATCGCTGAGAACGCATTTCGGTATGGTATTGCAGGAAACGTGGCTGAAAAGCGGTACGGTCAGGGAAAACCTGACTATGGGCAAACCAAATTGCACCGAAGAAGAAATGATACAAGCGACGAAGGCGTCGCACGCGCACTCGTTTATCAAGCGTATGGAAAAGGGATACGATACCGTATTGTCTGAAGACGGCGGTAGTTTATCCGAGGGGCAAAAGCAATTGCTTTGCATTGCAAGGGTTATGCTTGCGTTGCCACCTATGCTCATTTTGGACGAAGCGACTTCGTCGATTGATACGCGTACCGAACGCAAAATTAGCGAAGCGTTTGCAAAGCTAATGCAGGGCAGAACGACGTTTATCGTTGCGCATAGACTCTCCACGGTGCGCCACGCCGATTGCATACTCGTTATGCAAGACGGTAAGGTTGTGGAGCAGGGCACGCATGAAACGCTACTGAAAAAAGGCGGTGCGTATGCGGAGCTGTATAACGGACAGTTTGCGTAAAAAGGCTAAGGCATATCGTTTGTCGCATTCTCATATACTAAAAGGAAGAGAGTGTGGCGTATGCGGTTATATGATGAAATTTTCAAAAGCGCGGACGGGTTGGCGTTTCGCAAATACACCGTCGTCGTTGGCGGTGGCGGATACTTTGAAGGCGTGAAATCGGTGGGGGATTTTTTCCCCTGAACGAATCGTGCTGTTTTATCCCAAACACAGTTTGCAGGTGGACGGCAGAGATTTGGTAATCAAAAAATACTGCGATGGGGATTTGGAATTGACGGGCGTCGTACATACCGTAACGCTGTTAAATGCGGACGCTACGGGACATGATTTGGAGAACGGGCGGTGACGGGTATGAAAACGCGTATTCGTATCACGGGCATTATGCCCGAACGCGCCCTGCTCCGTATCCGTCGTACGGGCGCGCCATTGTATAGTGTACGCAAGGAAACGCCCACTTCGCTCGTTTGCATTGTACGAAAAAAAGATTTGGAAAAAATTTTTGCAATTTATCCAAAGGTGTGCTATACTATATACGGGCAAAGCCCGTACGCGGTACAAACGCTGGGCGACGTCGGCGTTTGGAAATGGCTTGGCTGGGCGAAACGGCGCGTGGGGTTTATCCTTGGCGCAATGCTGTTTTGTATCGGCTCGTTAGGACTGAACACGTGCGTTTTGGGCGTGGAATTTACGGGTAGCGATGTCTATCAAAGAGAAGCGGTTATGGCGCTGGAAGAAAACGGCATACGCGTTTTCGCACCGTATCCAAAGGATAAAGCGGACGTCGTTTGCGCCACGCTGTTGCGCTTGAAAGGGGTGGAGTTTTGCTCGGTAAAAAAGACGGGCTTGTACGTATGCGTAGAAATGCGCGTCAATGAAGAACGGCTCAATCCTATACGCGCAGGCGCGTTCAAGTCGAAACGCAACGGCACTGTGCTTTCGATAACCGCGCTTAGCGGAACGGCTTTGAAAAAAGACGGAGATAGCGTAAAAAAGGGCGAAACGCTGATAGACGGATATTTTATAACGCCGTCGGAAGAGAAACAACCAACGACGGTGATTGGCAGGGTAACGCTGGCTTGCGTTTATCAAATCACGGTGCAAGCGTCGGACGAAGAAAGTGCGTTTGCAACGGCGTACTTGTCGGCAGGACTTGGCGAAAACGACTGTATTACAAGCAAAGAAATTACGCCTGCAAAGCAGGGGTTTGCCGTGCGCATTTGCTATACGGCGACGGAGAGTTTTAATTTATAACGACGGGGGAAAAAGCATTGTCGAAAACTACGGTGAAAACAAGACAATCGGTAGATGTGAAGTCGGTGGACAAGCTGGTGAAAGTGCTTGGCAATTTCGACGGGAACTTGCAATTTATTTGCAGGGAACTGGGCGTTGCGTGCTACGTCGAGGGGATGAAAATCCGCGTGGAAGGGGAAAGCGATAACGTAAGCGTTGCCGTCCGCGCGTTGGAAACGATGGTAAAGCTTGCCCAAACGGAAGACGAGATTGACGAGGGCAGAACGGCGTATTGTATCGAGCTTGCCAAAGAACACAAGGAAGAAGAAGTGGAACGGCTGTCCGCTGGAACGGTGGCGGTTACCGCTATGGGAAAACCCATCAAATGCAAGACGGTAGGACAGCAAGCGTACGTAGACGCTATCCGCAAAAACACCGTTGTGTTCGGGGTAGGTCCTGCGGGTACGGGTAAGACGTATTTGGCGGTATGTATGGCGGTTTCGGCTTTGAAAAGCAAACAAGTTGAAAAAATCATTTTAACCCGTCCTGCTGTAGAAGCAGGGGAAAAGCTTGGTTTTTTGCCTGGGGATTTGCAAGAGAAAGTGGACCCGTACTTGCGCCCGTTGTACGACGCGTTGCAAGAAATGTTGGGTTTGGAAACGTATGCAAAACTGATGGAACGGGGCGCAATAGAAGTGGCTCCGCTTGCGTATATGCGCGGTAGAACTTTGTCGGGGGCGTACGTCATTTTGGACGAAGCGCAAAACACCACGCGTGAACAGATGAAGATGTTTTTGACCCGTATGGGCGAAGGGAGTAAAGTAATCGTCACGGGGGACGTGACGCAAATTGATTTGGACGGAAAGCAAAGCGGACTTGTCCACGCAACGGAAATTTTGGACGGCGTGGAAGGAATCGCCGTTTGCAAGCTTACGGCAAAGGACGTCGTAAGACATCCGCTGGTTATGCGGATTATCCACGCGTACGAAAAGGCGGACGCGCAAAATAAGGGAGAGTAACCAAAGATGAAACAAAAACAAGGCGTTCAAGATTTTACGAAAGCCCGTGCGGCGCGTAGTGCGATGTGGTTTTTTATCCACTTTGTCGTATTTATCGCGCTTGCCATCGTATTGCTGTTTGCGGGCAGGATGAAGGAGTTGCCGTCGCTTGTAAAAGAGCATACGGGCAATTATTTATACACGCTATTTTCCATTGCGTTGCTGTTTATCATTTCGTATTTCTACTTCTATTTTGAAGACAAAGAAGTACTGAAAAAAGGCAAAAGCATTGCGTTGATATTTGCCGTTTTGGACGTGTATTTGATTATTTCCTGTTTAATCGGGTACAAGTTTGCCATCTATGCGCGCCCCGTTGCGCTGGTAGGGCTGTTGGTGTTGGTGCTGATAGACAGAAAAAGCGCGATTTTTATGAACGTAATTTCCGCGCTGTCCGTATTCGTTATCGACACGTTTATCGCTACCGACGTAACGGATACCGAAGCGTATTCGTCGCTCATTATCGCTTTTTGTACGGGAATGTTTGCTATCTTTATGTGCGGTAGAGCGCGTACCCGTTTCGGTGTCATTATGATAGGGTTTTTAATCGTATTGCCTATCGACGTTATCGTCGTATTGTTGGAACTTTCGGGGATTTTGGAAAACAATACGGGCAACTTCGATAAAGTATTGACTCAGCTTGGATACGGCTTGTTCGGCGGTATGACGTCCACGATATTCTTCTTGGCATTGTTGCCTCTGTTTGAGGCGATTTTTAACCGCTTGACAGTGTTTAGATTGCGAGAATTGACAAGCTCGGACGCGAAACTTTTGAAACTGTTGAAAGAACAAGCGCCCGGCACGTATAATCACTGTATGATGGTGGCGCAACTTGCGGAAGAATGCGCGGCGGCTATCGGAGAGAATATGGACTATGCACGGGCGGCGGCAATGTACCACGACGTGGGCAAAATGCAATACCCCGAACATTTCACCGAAAACCAAGGCGGTTACAACGTCCACGATGAATTGACCCCCGAACTTTCGGCGGATATTATCCGTTCGCACGCAAAAGACGGGTACAAGCTTTTGAAGGCGCAACACTTGCCCGAATTTTTGGCGGATATCGCCGTGCAACACCACGGCACGATGCCCATACGGTATTTCTATGCTAAGGCTTTGAAAATGACGGACGGGGAACTGAATATAGAAGATTTCTCGTACGTAGGTCCTAAACCCCAAAGCAAACTTGCCGCGATTATTATGATTTGCGACGCGGCGGAAGCGGCGGTGCGTGCGGTGGGCGCGCGTACGCCCGAAGAAACGGAAAAGGCTATCCGTGGCGTTATCGAAGAACGTATGGACCTTGAACAATTTGCCGAGTGCGATATTACGATGGTGGATTTGACGAAAATCCGTTACGCACTCGTTTCCGCTTTGTCGGGCGTATATCATCACCGCGTAAAATACCCCGGCATTAAATACCGTCGTACGGACAACGGTATGAAAGGGGAAAACGATGAGTAAGTTTCGCATTTACGTGGAAGACGGCGTGTTGCCTTTGGCGCACATTTCCGCTTTGGAACAAGCGATAGGCGAAAGCGTGGATGCGGACGTTACGCTTGCCGTAGAGTGTATTGCAGTGGACGAAGAAGAAATCCGCACGCTTAACGCAAGTCAGCGCGGTGTGGACAAGGTGACGGACGTTTTAAGTTTTCCTACGTTAGACGGTATTTTAGGTAAAAAAATTTGTAAAAAGGATTTTCCCTACGATATGGACGAAGAAGGGAATTTGCTTATCGGCTCTATTGCCATTTGCGAAAAGCGCGCAAGGGAGCAGGCGGAAGAATACGGACATTCGTATGAGAGAGAGTTGCATTATTTGCTCGTACACGGCGTAATGCACTGCTTGGGATACGACCATATAGAAGATGCGGACAAAGCGCAAATGCGCGAAAAAGAAGAAACCGTGCTGAAGAAGCTTGGGATTGTAAGGAGCGAAATATGAAAAGCGGATACGTAGCGGTTATCGGCAGGGCCAACGCGGGCAAAAGTACGCTAATTAACGTAATGGTAGGGGAAAAGGTATCTATCGTTTCCCCCAAGCCTCAAACGACGAGAGATAGAATTTTAGGGGTATTGACGGAAGACGAGTATCAAATCGTGTTCGTAGATACGCCTGGGATTTACAAGGCGCGCAACGCGCTTACCGATATGATGATGCGTACGACGGAAACGAGTGCGAAGTCGGTGGATTATATCTTATACGTAGTGGACGGGCACGACGGGATAGACGAAGAAGAATTTACGCTGATTGAAAAGTATAAAGCTTTGGGTATCCCGATGGCGATAGCTTACACCAAAATCGATATTATGCCAAAAGAGAATATCCCCCTCGATATGGCAAAATTCGCGGACGCAGGGCTGGATTTGGACGTATTTCCCGTATCGGCGAGAAAGGGTAAAAACGTGCGCGAGCTCAAAGCGTTTTTGGTGGAACAAATGCCCGAAGGCGAGCGCGTGTTTGAAGACGATATCGTATCGGATAAAAGCGAACGTTTTATGCTTGCGGAGATTATGCGCGAGAAGATTTTGCTGAAATTCGATAAAGAAATCCCGCACGGGATTGCTATCGTCGTGCATACGTTTAACCGCAACGAAAACGGCGTATATGAAGTCAGTTTGGATATCGTATGCGAACGGGCTAACCACAAGGCAATTTTAATCGGCAAGCAGGGTAAGGCGATTAAAGAAGTATCTTCGTTTGCACGGCAGGATATGGAAAAATTTTTGCAAGCAAAAGTATTTTTAACGACGTACGTCAAGGTAAAAGAAGACTGGCGCGACAGACCTTCTTTGATGAAAGAATACGGCTACGAAGATTTGAAGGGCTAAGTGGTGCGCATACTTCCCACGGCTTTCCCACATACTGTAAGCGGGGGAAAATCGTATGCGTGATAAACGGGAAGAAAACGGTGCGGCAAAAATGGCTTGGGCTTTGTTTGAAAAGACGGGCAGTGTCAACTATTATATGCTGTACTACGATTTGTTAAGAAAAAAGTAAAGGAAACACGGTTATGGAAATCAAGACGGAAGCGGTGGTGTTACAGTCAATCGACTATAAGGACAACGACAAACTGCTTACGCTCTTTTCCCCCTCGCTTGGTAAAATTACCGCGGGGATACGAGGGGTAAAAAAGCCTAAGGCTCGTCTTGGTTTTTGCGCACAGCCCTTTTGCTTTGCCGAGTACGTCTTGGCGGAAAAAGGGGGCAGGTACACGGTAACGGGCGCGTACCTGCACGAGAGCTTTTTCGAGCTCCGCGTAGATTTGTTGCGGTTTTACGCAGGTTGCGCGGCGGCGGAAATTTGCCGTGTTTTGGCGGTGGAAAACGATAGGCACGACGCGCTGTTCGTTGCGTTTATCGAGTGCTTGAAAGCATTGTGCTTGGCGGAAGAAAACGAAGCGGACGCACTCATTGAATTTGCGCTCGTTGCGCTTAGAGAAAGCGGTTATCCCATAGATTTGGGCTTATTGGAGTCCTGCGACGGGGATATCGGCAGTCGGTTGAGCTTTGACTTTGCAGACGGCAGTTTCGAGACGCTTGAAAGAAGTGAAAACGGCGTAAAAGCCAGTCTTTCCACCTATCACACACTTCGCAAATGCGCAGGACTTACCTACGACGAAAACGCGCTACTCGGCGGTAGAAAACGCGCTTTGCGACTTATAAAGGTCTTTTTGACGGAAAAGACGGAAACCCGTTTCGAGAGTTTAGGGGAATTTATCCGTACGTATGAAGAAACGGATAACGGCTGACGAGTCAGACAATCTATCAATCGCTTTGCCCCTTGGCGGAAAAAGGAAACAAGCAAAGAAATGGAAAAGGAGAACAAAACGCTCGTAACGAGAGCGGAAAAGAAAGACGCGACCAAGCAAATTATCAGAGAAATTTTAGAACAAAAAACGTATAAGAGTACCGAACTTATCGAAACGGCGTTTCAAGCGTACGTGGAAAAGTTCGGCGGAGAAGACGCACCCAACGACGTGAAGGGCAGAGTGGGTTCGGTAATCGACGTAATGAAAAAGGACGGCGAAATTGAAGTAAAGAAAGGCGTGTACGCGTTGAAAACGGTAAAAACGGTATTGACACCGCCTACCGTAGCGGAAGAAACGCCTAAAAAAACAGCAAAACCGCGCGCTAAGAAAAAGGCGGAAGAACAACCCAAAATAGAAGAAGCGCAAGCGGAAGAAAAGGCGGAAAAACCCAAAAAACCGCGTGCAAAAAAGGCGAAAAAGACGGAAGAACCCGTGAAAGAAAAGCAAGAAGAAAAGGTAGAGCCGTTGCCTGTGCCCCCGTTGCAACCGATTGCGCCCACGGCGCCGATAACGCCCGAAACCGCGCCCGAGCCCGTGCCTGAAAAGAAAAAACGGACGAGAAAGGCGAAAACGGAAGAAAAGGCGGTGGAAGAACAGCCGAAAAAGCAAGAAATCAAGGCGGAAGCAGGGGAAGAAAAAACCGAAGAAAAGCAGGTGGAAGTACCCGTAGAAAAGCAAGCGGAAACACCCGTTTTAATGGATATGAGCTTTTTGTTCGGGGACGTAAAGCCTAAGAAGGAAGAGCCCAAACGCCTTGCACCTGCAACGGAGAGAAAACAGCTTGCGCCCGTGGCGGAAAGTCGTGTGGAAAAGCAAGAAAAGAAGGAAGAAAAACCCGTACAAGCGGACAAGGCGGAAGAAAAGCAGGTAGAGAAAAAGCCCGAACCAAAGCTTGTGGAAAAGAAAGTGGAACAAAAGGCCGTTCCCGTACGCCGTACACCGCAAAAATCGCAAACGGCGGACGAAAAGCTTTGCGAAGCGTTCTTAAAGCGCATTAGACGGTTGGGCGGAGAGTATTTCGAGTATTATTCGGTGTATTTAATGGAGAAATATTCGCGTGCGTCGGGCAGGCGTTTGGAAGGCTTGAAGATATCGGGTGGCGAACACGACGGCGGTATCGACGGGGAAATTGAACTCACCGATAGGTTGGGTTTTAGAGAAACCATCTACATACAGTCGAAGAACTGGAATCCCGACAAGGGCGACGAACGGCTGTGGGTAGTGGGCGAAACGCTGTTACAACAATTTATCGGCGCGTGCGTATGCAGACAAGCGCGGGATAGAAAGCAACACGCAAGGGGAATTTTTATCACGACGTCGCGCTTTACGCCCGAGGCGAAGAAATTGCTCCGCGAAATGGAAGATAAAATCGTGGGCTACGACGGAGAAGATTTGTTTGAAACGGCGAAAGAGTGCGGTTTTGGAATTATTAAGAAAAACGGTGAATACGTTTTAGACGAAGAACTTTTGTCGGGCGAAAAAGCGTTTTTCTTTATGTAAAATCAAATAAAAAAGTGCGCCGTCGCGGTTTTGCGACGGCGGTTTTTTTGAGAAAAGAAAAAAAACGAACAAAAAAAATCAAAATGCAGGAAAAAAATTTTATAAAACACCGCCCGAAAGAGTTGATATTTTTTCCGATTTATATTAGAATAATATATGGTAAAATCGTAAATAGGGCTTTTTAGCAAAAATTGCCTTTGAGCGATTTTCAAAACACGAAAAAAAAATAAAAAGAAAAATCACTTGGAGGAAATAACATTATGGCAAAAAAATATTGCTATCTCTTCACGGAAGGTAACGCAAAAATGCGTGAAATCCTCGGCGGTAAAGGTGCTAACCTTGCGGAAATGACCAACATCGGTTTGCCCGTACCCCAAGGTTTTACCATTTCCACGGAAGCTTGTACGCAATACTACGAAGACGGCAGACAAATCAACCCCGATATTCAAGCGGAAATTATGCAATATATCGAAAAGATGGAAAACATCTGCGGTATGAAATTCGGTGACAAGGAAAACCCCTTGCTCGTATCCGTACGTTCGGGTGCACGCGCTTCGATGCCCGGTATGATGGACACCATCTTAAACCTTGGCTTAAACGAAGAAGTTGTTAACACGATTGCAACGAAATCCGGCAATCCCCGTTGGGCGTGGGACTGCTATCGTCGTTTCATTCAAATGTTCTCCGACGTCGTTATGGAAGTCGGCAAGAAGTACTTTGAAAAGCTTATCGACGAAATGAAAGAAAAGAAAGGGGTTACGCAAGACGTTGAACTCAACGCAGAAGATTTGAAAGAACTTGCTAACCAATTCAAGGCAGAATACAAAAAGCAACTTGGCAAAGACTTCCCCAACGACCCGAAAGAACAACTTTTCGAAGCGGTTAAAGCGGTATTCCGTTCGTGGGACAACCCTCGTGCAAACATCTACCGTATGGACCACGATATCCCTTACAGCTGGGGTACTGCGGTAAACGTACAAATGATGGCGTTTGGTAACATGGGTGAAACGTCCGGTACGGGTGTTGCGTTCACGCGTGACCCTGCAACGGGTGAAAAAGGCCTTATGGGCGAATTCTTGACCAACGCACAAGGCGAAGACGTTGTTGCTGGTGTTCGTACGCCGATGCCCATCGCGCAAATGAAAGAAGTGTTCCCCGAAGTGTACGAACAATTCTTGAAAGTTTGCAATATCCTTGAAAATCACTACCGTGATATGCAAGATATGGAATTCACCATCCAAGACAGAAAGCTGTATATGCTCCAAACCCGTAACGGTAAGAGAACGGCAGCTGCCGCTATCA
Source organism: Clostridia bacterium (assembly GCA_017505945.1). Classification (GTDB taxonomy): domain Bacteria; phylum Bacillota; class Clostridia; order Christensenellales; family Borkfalkiaceae; genus Scatosoma. The sequence continues at coordinate 2,518 of JAFVOG010000093.1, read as the reverse complement.
AGATTGCTTGCGACTTGATTGACGAAGGTATGATTACCGAACAAGAAGCCGTTATGCAAATCGACGCGAAGAGCTTGGATATGCTCCTTCACCCTCAATTCGACGCAAAAGCATTGAAAGACGCAGACAAGAACAACGTTGTTGGTAAAGGTCTTGCTGCATCCCCCGGTGCGGCTGCTGGTAAAATCGTATTCACGGCAGAAGACGCGGTTATCGAAGGCAAGAAGGGCGAAAACGTAATTCTCGTTCGTTTGGAAACGTCCCCCGAAGATATCGAAGGTATGAAATATGCTAAGGGTATCTTGACGGTTCGTGGCGGTATGACGTCCCACGCGGCGGTTGTTGCTCGTGGTATGGGTACGTGCTGTGTTTCCGGCTGTGGCGAAATCAAGATGCACGAAGAAGAAAAATATTTCGAACTTGCTGGTCAAATCTTTAGAGAAGGCGACGAATTGTCCCTCGACGGCTCGACGGGTAACATCTACAACACGCTTGTTAAAACCGTTCCTGCTGACCCTAACTCCGGTTACTTCGGACGTATTATGGAACTCGCTGACAAATACAAGGCACTCGGCGTAAGAACGAACGCTGACGCTCCGGACGACGCAAAACAAGCGGTTGCTTTCGGTGCACAAGGTATCGGTCTTTGCCGTACGGAACACATGTTCTTCGACCCCGCAAGAATCGGCGCATTCCGCGAAATGATTTGCTCGGATACGGTAGAAGAAAGAGAAGCTGCACTTGCTAAGATTGAACCTATGCAACAAGCAGACTTTGAAGGTTTGTTCGAAGCACTCGGCGGTTACCCCGTAACCATTCGTTTCCTTGACCCCCCTCTTCACGAATTCGTTCCTACGACGGAAGAAGATATTAAGGCGCTTGCTAACGCACAAGGCAAGACGGTTGCGCAAATCAAAGAAATTATCTCTGGCTTGCACGAATTTAACCCCATGATGGGTCACCGTGGTTGCCGTTTGTCCGTAACCTATCCCGAAATTGCAGTTATGCAAACGAAGGCGGTTATCAAGGCGGCTATCAACGTAGTGAAAAAGCACCCCGACTGGAAGCTTATCCCTGAAATTATGATTCCTTTGACGGGCGAAACGAAAGAATTGAAGTTCGTTAAAGATATCGTTGTTAAGACGGCGGAAGACGTTATCAAAGAAGCTGGCGTTGCACTCAACTACGAAGTTGGTACGATGATTGAAATTCCCCGTGCTTGCTTGACGGCGGAAGAACTTGCAAAAGAAGCAGAATTCTTCTGCTTCGGTACGAACGACTTAACGCAAATGACGTTCGGTTTCTCCCGTGACGACGCTGGTAAATTCTTGCCTGCATACTATGCAAACAAGATTTACGAATCCGACCCGTTTGCAAGACTGGATACGACGGGCGTTGGCCAACTTATGGAAATGGCTGCTAAGAACGGTAAGAAAGTTCGTCCCGAAATGCACTGCGGTATCTGCGGTGAACACGGTGGTGACCCTTCGTCTATCGAATTCTGCCATAACATCGGCTTGACGTACGTTTCCTGCTCGCCTTATCGTGTGCCCATCGCACGTTTGGCTGCTGCACAAGCGAACATTAAGAACCCCAGAAACTAATCTTTTAGGATAAACAAAGCGGTTGTGAGTTTTCTCACAACCGCTTTTTGTATGCGTTGCACTTTCTTTACGCGCGTATAATTATAACGGACGCGCACGCGCGCGTAAGAAAACGCGCGAAAAGTATTTACAAAACGCAAAAAGCGTGATATAATACCTACATAAACTTTGTAAGGAAGTGTGATGTATGATAAACGAAAGAACGTACGGCTTGGGCAGTAAGCGTTCGAGCATACGCGAAATTTTTGAATATGCCAAGGCAAGGGCGGAAGTAATCGGTAAGGAAAACGTGCACGATTTTTCTATCGGCAACCCGTCCGTTCCTGCACCCGAAATGGTCCACGATACGATAAAGGCGTTAATACAGGACACGCCGTCCGTGCTTTTACACGGCTATACGTCCGCACAAGGGGATAAAGCGGTGCGCGATACCATTGCGGAAAACTATACGCGCCGTTTTGGCGTGGAACTTTCGGGGGACGATTTGTATATGACTTGCGGTGCGGCGGCGTCGCTTACGATTACCTTAAACGCCTTGTACGAAGACGGGGATGAAATAATCGTTTTTGCGCCGTATTTTGCCGAATATAAGGTGTTCGTCGAAGGGGCTGGGGCAAAGCTCGTCGTGGTCAATTCGGACGAAAAAACGCTGTTACCCGACTTTGACGCGCTTAAAAAGGCAATTACGCCACGTACCAAGGGCGTACTTATCAATTCGCCGAATAATCCGTCGGGGGTAGTGTACGACGAAAATACGTTGCAAACGCTTGGCGAAGTGTTGCGCGAAAAATCTGCGGAATACGGCAGGACGATTTTCTTGATTGCCGACGAACCGTATCGAGAACTCGTTTACGACGATACGACGGTAGTGATGAGCCCTATGCATTTTTACGACGACACGGTGGTGTGCTATT